>JBFMDG010000073.1:0-16103 GCA_040754135.1 Verrucomicrobiota bacterium | reverse complement strand
TGGCCGGCTTGCCAAATCCCCAGGTGGACACGACGAGCGGCAATTCGGTCGAGGGAACGGGCGCTTCCGCGGAGTTGCCGCGCCAGGCGAGCGAAGCAGTGCTTAAGGCGAAAAGAAACCGGCGGCGTGAATGCATCATGAGAGCCACGTTACCGAGCGGCGCAGGAACCGGCGAGTCACAAAAGTTGGGGGCAAGCTCGAACTCGAAGATGAGCCGCTCTGCTCTGCCTCTATGGCGGACTCAAGGTCTCAAGGCCGTGAGGACATTAGTCCCGTAGATCCAAAATGCTTGTGTCACCGAGAAACGGAGCAGCGCTCCGAGCGGCAATCTGAACTGATTTTGCGCAGCCGCTAAATCTCGGGGCCGGCAAACGAAAGCGCTTCATCCATCCAATCGTCCATCTTGAGCACGTTTTTGCGGGCCCGAAAGGCAAGCCGTTGCGCTTTGCGCTGAGCAAGCGCCAGGAACGTGGTGGCCACCGTTTGCGATCCCACACTGGAATGTTCCAGAAAGCCTTTCATTTTTTGTTGCACCGTTTGCGGCAGGTAACGGCGGAACAATTCGTCCTCAGCGCTCACGAATGCCTGCGCGCTGCCGGGATCTCCCTGACGCGCGCTGCGGCCAAACAACTGACGATCTACACGCTGCGATTCATGGCGTTCGGTGGCGATGACATGCAAACCACCCAATTCCGCCACGCCACGGCCGAGGCGAATGTCGGTACCGCGGCCCGCCATGTTGGTGGCAATGGTGATCCGGCCTTCCTCACCCGCTTCGGCAATGATTTGCGCTTCTTCCTGATGCCGCACCGCATTGAGAATCCGGAAGGACAATCCTTCGTCCTGCAACCGCGCGGCCAACGATTCACTGACAGCCACGCTGCGCGTTCCGACAAGAACCGGGCGTCCGATTTTGTGGAGTTGCACAATCGTGCGGACGATGGCATCGAATTTCTCCTCTTCCCGGGCGAAGAACTGATCGGGTTGTTGCACGCGGATGCACGGTTTGTTTGGCGGGATGGTGACGACGGGCAATTTGTAAATTTGCCAGAATTCGGCGGCGGCTTCCTTGGCGGTGCCGGTCATGCCGGCGAGCTTGTAGTACAAGCGGAAATAGCGTTGAAAACTCAGCCGCGCCATGGTGTCGGTGGGATCCGAAATGGGAAGGTTCTCCTTGGCTTCGATGGCCTGATGCATGCCCTGCCGCCAGGTCCGCTGCGGCATGGGCCGACCGGTGAACTCGTCCACGATAACGACTTTGCCATCGACCACGACATATTGTTTGCCGCGATGGAAGAATTCACGGGCAACCAGCGCTTGCTTGACGAGTTCGAGGCGCCTGGAAGGGCCTTGCCAAATTCCAGGCAGGCAGGAGCAGCGGGATTCGAGTTTCTCGAGGCCACGGCGCGTTAACTCGACTTCGCGATAGCGGTAATTGATTTCGTAATCCTCCGCCGTTGCAAACGGCTCGACAATCTGATTGGCCAATTGCGCCACTTCGCGAAGCGCTTCGTTCTTGTGCTGCGCGGAAATAATCAGCGGCGTGACAGCTTCGTCGATCAACACACTATCCGCTTCGTCGATGATGGCGGTGTGCAATCCGCGCAGGACCAGGCCGTCCTGTTCGGCTTTGGCGGGCATGAGCATCCGGCGGATGAGACGTCGGGTTGGATTTCGCAGAGCGCCGACACGCAAGGTGTCGCGGAGAAAATCGGCGACGACTTCTTTGCTGGTGGTGTAAGTGATATCGCAACCGTAACCCTTGCGCCGTTCTTCCGGGGACATGGTGCTGGTGACGAAACCGACTTTAACTCCGCAATAGGTATAAAGCGGTTTGAGCCAGTTGGCGTCGCGTTCCACGAGATAATCGTTCACCGTCACGATGTGGCACGGCTTTTTTGTCCAGCCGAACAAAACAGCAGCGAGGCCGGCGGTGAGGGTTTTGCCTTCGCCAGTGGCCATTTCGGCGAGGTACCCGCGATGCAGAGCGAGCGCGCCAACAAGTTGCACGACGAAAGGGCGCAAGCCGACAGTGCGTTCGGCGGCTTCGCGGATGGCGGCGAGAGCCGGGATTAAAGCCGGTTCGCATTTTTTTCCACCGCGCCGGAAGAGGTCGCGGAATTCGCGCAATTGTTCCTGCAGATGAAAGTCAGAAAGCGTGGCGAAACGCGGCGCGAGCGTGTCGATTTCGTGCGCTTGCTGCGTGAGCTGGCGGAGGACGCCGGCGCGGCGATGATAAGCGCCGATCCAGGCGTGCACGCGCGCGTCGAGGCCTTTGAGCAACGGCTTGGGAGCGCAGAACTGCGTGCGGGCGTATTCCTGACTCGGAGTCATGAGCGGGTGGCTTCCTACAATTCGTAACGTTTTTGCAAGAGCTGGCGGAAGCGGCGGAGCCAGCGTGGCAAAAGCGGTTCCGAGGGCAGTTCAAAGCGGATTTTTCCGGCGCGTCCATGAAGCAACGCCGCCTCCGGATCCGGCTGCACTTCGGCGCGCACTTCGAAAAACGGCTCGGCCGCGCGCTGTCCTTGCGGATCGTTCGGCGACACCGGCACTTCGCCGCCCCCAGCCCAACCGAGGGCGGGCGAAGGCAAGGTTTGCTTTTCCGCGGGAATGATTTTGAACTGGTTCACTGGAATCACTTCGCCGCTTTGGCCGAACAACCGCACCTCGGCTTTGTCTCGAGCGCGCGCGAATAAACTATCTCCATCCTCCTGAGCAACAGTAGCCAGGAATTGGAAAGACGCCGGTTCGATCAACAACCCCAGTTCGCTCCCGCGTGGCAGCCATCGACCGACATAATCTTTCACTTGCGGCGCCACCCACACGCCGTTCTGACGGGCGCGCACGGTGAGGGCGGCGCGGTCCATTTCGAGGCGTTGAATGCGTTTGCGGGTCGACTCGAGCCGGCTTTGCAACGGCTTGAGATTGGCGGTGGCTTCATTCATGGCTTGAAGAAGGCGTGCCTCGACTTCCGCGAGAGCGGCTTTGGCGGCAGCGAAATCCAGCTCGAGTTCCGGGTTGGCCAGTTCCATGAGAACGTCGCCGGCTTTCACCGTCATTCCGGGTTGCGCGACAATGCGAAGCAAATTTCCCGGCGCTTCATTATGAACTTGAGTCCACTCGCGGCTGCGCAGCACGCCCGGCGCGCGGAAATGATTTGGGAATGGCAAAAACTGCAACACGCTTAACAAGCCGCCCACGAGCACGACCGTGACAGTGACGGCGCGCAGGCGATGCCGTTCCAATTTGGGACTGCTCGCCAGATAAATTACCAGTTTCGTAAGCGGCACGGCTATCCAGGCCACCAAACAAACTGCGGCCATGATAATTCCAATGAGGAGGAATCGGTCGGCGACAATCAGAAGAATGCCGGCGAAAACAATGACACGATAGATGCCGCTGGTGATGCCGAAGACGGTGAGCCATGAAGCTTCGCGTTTGGAATGGGTTGGATTGTCGAGTTTTTTTAAACCAAAAACGTAGCGCTCCCACCAATACCGAAGCTGCCCATTGGCCCGCTGGGTGAGGTTGGGAATTTCGAGCAGGTCGGAAAGAATGTAATAGCCATCGAAGCGCAGCAGCGGATTGAGGTTGAACACCAGCGTGGAAACGGAAGCGACAAACATCATGTTGTAGGCCAGCGAATGAATCGTGCCCTGGCCGGTATTTGCCCAAACGAAAGTGGCGAGCCCGGCCACGAACAATTCCACGATCATACCGCCGACTCCGACGAGGATCCGTTTCCACCGGCTGCGAAAGCCCCAGCTCGAAGTCGCATCCATGTAGGGCACCGGCGTGAAAATCATGAACATGATGCCCATGACATGGACTTCGCCGCCGAAGTGCCGGCAGAAATACGCGTGACCAAATTCGTGCAGCGTTTTGATCAAGACCAATCCGATGTAGAGCAGGAAGAGATTTGACGGGGCCAATACCGCTTCCGTCTGAAGTTTCAATGCGTCGAAGTTGCTCAGAGCGGTGTGAACGGCGCCGACGACCACGGCCAGCCAAATGATGGCGCCGATGGGGCTGATCAATTTGCCGATGACTGGCAGTGTGCGCACCAGAAACGCATCCGGATCGAGCAGCGGGATGCGCATGAACATGATGTTCAACAGCCGCGCGCGGATTTCGCGCTGGCGGGTTCTTTGATAACGCTTGAACAACTGCGCGGCATCCGCGGCAACATTGTACTGGAGCAAATTGCCCTGGTACAATTGCGCGAGAAGCTGGATGACCGCTTCCTGCCCTGGCGCTTCATCGGGAAACTTGTTGAGGCATTCCTTCCAGACCTCTTCGACCGTTCGTTCCGGATGCAAGCGCGCGACGAATTCGTAAGCCGCCGGCCGCAAGCGGAAGTATTGGTTTGTGAACGGATTTTCCAGCACGATCCAGCGTTCGCCTCGAAACATCTGTCGCCGGACACGCACCCAGGGCTGGAGCCAGATGCGCTGGCTGGCAATGCGGTACCACGATTCACTAAAGGTAGGAGGAGCGTCGGCCATAAGTTACCACCAAAGAAACATGCGAAGAAAATCGACCGTGCGATGGGTCAGGATCCAGAGCAAAGTCCGTTTTTCAACTTCCACTTTGCAAATGCCGCTCATGCCAGGACGCCACCACGGTTCGATGGCGCCGGAGAGAGCGAGGCGCGCCAGAAAAACATTTTCCCCTTCTTTCGGCACCGCCGCCGGTTCAATGCGTTCGATGCGCACAGGGAATTTGAGTTTGGGCTGGGTCACGAAAGCGATCTGGCCCATGCGCCGGTCGAGGATTTCATGCACGTCGCGCTCGTGGATCTCGGCCTCGCCATAAAGCGCATCGATCCGCGCCATGCGGATGAGTGCATCGCCTTGTTTGACGGGAGAGCCGATGCGCTGGCGCAAATCTCCTTCCACCACCACGCCGCGAAAGGGAGCGCGAAGCTGGGCTTGTTGGATGCGGTGACGCACCTGATCGAGGCGGGCCTTGGATTGATCGGCCAGAGCCTGGGCAATGCGCATTTCCGCCAACTGCTGATTGGCCCGCGCCTTTTCTGCTTCGCGCAAATAGCGGATTTGATCGGCCACCGCTTCCGCTTCGGCCAGTTCCAGATCGTCGGTGTTCAATTTCACCAACGGCGCTCCGGCATCGACCACGTCTCCAGGCCGGACATTCACGGTCTGAATGAATCCGTCCTGGGGAGCGGTGAGGAAAGAGACCTCTTCGCTGCGCAAAATGAAATTGCCTTCAACGCGATAAGGCACGATGGGCAATAGCAGAAGAACGGCGACCAGGATGCCGGCCACCGTCAAAACTTTCGTCCACATCCGTTCCGGGCCGAGCCATTGCGGAGCGCGTTCCCGCAATCCGGAGGCCCACCGCGCGCCAAACCATCGGTCCTGGCGTTTCAGATCACCCAAACGCCGCGCCACTTGATCACACAAGAGGCGGACCTGCTGCAATTCGAGAGGTGTAAATGGTTTTGATTGCCGTTCACATGTGAGGATTCCGACGACCTTGTCTTCGACCCGCAATGGAAACGAAATGATCTGACCGACGCCATTTTGTTTGGCGAAGTTTTCATGTTCGCGGGCCACAACGGTCGCACCGTCGGGAGCCGGCCAAAGAACCTCGTCATTCTGATCGAGCGCTTCGTCCATCACGGTTTCGAGCGCGGTGACGATCGGCTCGGCTTTTTCGAAACGGTCCTTGTGGCTGATGGCCCGAAGCCGCACCGCATTGTTATCGACCCAGCCCACGCTCACGCGATCGGCCGCGAGACGTTCGGCCAGGCCGTTGCAAAGCGTCTGGGTGGCGGCCTGAAATTGCGTTTGCCCATTGAGTTGCACCAGCACATCCAAAACGGAGGCGAACTTTTCCACATCCGACCGGGCTTGAAACGCGGTTTGGTTCGTTTGGTACGCTTGCGGAACATCGGAAGCCAGCTGCAACCGGACAATCTTTTCCTGCACGGCCGCTTCACTCGAATTGAGAATCAACAAACCGGCCACGCATTTCTCCTGCGTGCCGAGCAGGGGCAGCGCGACTCCGATGGCGAAATGATGCGCGCCGGATACCGGTCCTTTTTCTACGAGCAACGAGGCCTGGCCATTTTCGATGGTTTGCCGCGTGAGATCGGGAAGCACGCGGTGGAAACTGAGGACGGAACGATCCGCATGGCCGTTGTCGGACCAATCGCAAAGTTTCTTCAGCCGTTCCGGTTGATTGGCATCGCGCAGGATGAGGATGCCGCGGGAGGCGCCGGCGAGGCGGGCGGCGGCGCTGAGATAAGCCGGCCAGAACTCGGCGGGCGCTCCGGCAAACCGGCGCAGGCGCGTCAGTTCACCAAGCACTTGTTCGGTTGCCTGGTCGAGGCCTGAAGAATTAGCGAGCATACATCAATCGGTTCAACTGCGCTTTCGATCGGCGGCAACTTGCCGAGTTGCATGCCATCGAAAATGGCCCAAACATTTAGCAACCGGCCCGGCGTTTGGCAATCAGGGAGCGGAAAAATTCTCGCCGCACATTGGCCGGGTCCATTCTTGAACCAGCAGTGTCCTGCCACAGGTCAATTCGATCCCAACGGCGATGCCTATGGCAAGATCGGAACAGGTGGTCCGGCCCGAGTCGATCCAGCTGCGAAGTTGAGCTTTATACGGTTCACCAGCAGAAATCATCCGCCGAAAGAGGCGCGATCGATCCAGATTTTCACATCAGCAAGATTGTCTTTCAGCAGAAAGCCGGCGGCCCCTGCCATGGTGGCTTCAGTGACAAGCGCGGGATCATCATACTGCGTCAAAATCAGAATGCGCGCCTGAGGGAACTGATGCTTGATCCGCTGCGTCGCCGTCAACCCATCCATTTCCTCCATCTCGATATCCATCAGCACCCAATCCGGCCGGTGCGCGGCATATTCTCTAATCGCCTCGCGTCCATTCGAGCATTCGATGAACTCGGCTGTTTCCGCCTGAAGCATCGATTTGACGATCGCACGAAAGGCAGCGTGATCATCGACGATTAAGAATTTCATGTGCACGCTGGGAGCCGTTTGAGTATTGAGCCACCCTAGAGAAACTCAGGAAGAGTGGATATAGAGGTGACTACCTAAACTGGCTAAGTAGAACTACCTAAGAGCCTGTCTGAAAATTCCGTGGGGTCCTGTTTTCGCCCATCGGAGGCGCTACTGCCGGCGTTTCTGGATTTGGCATTGGGAAAGGATTTCCAGGAAAAATCGCGCGCATGCCAGCGGCGCACCGAAGAGGATAAACGTGTCGCATTCGTGGAACTGAGTTGCTTTGCTCATCGCAAATCGCTACTTTTGCACCCCGATTGAAGACGGATGCAATGCCGGGCGCTCTCGAGGCGACTTCGTCCGAAAGCCGTGACCCGTTAAGCAAGTGATATGGCGACGCAACTGACAGCCAACGAAGAAGCCCAATTGCTGCAAACGATTGAGATGTTTGAAGTGATCACTCAATCCCAGCCGCAGGACTATCAATCGTTGGAAATTCTCAAGGAAGCCTATTCCAAGCTGAGCCGGCAAAAAGAGGTCATCAACACCTCCAAACGGATTGCCGAAGCTTACGTGCAGCTCGGGCAACTCTCCTCGGCCATCCTCGAGTACGAAAGCATTTTACAGCAATATCCGGATGATCCCGACGTGCAGAAGGCATTGCGGGACATCGAGAATCGGGCGACGAGCTTCGCCGCGCCGCGCGCGGCGGCGGAAACCGATTTTGCGGACAAAGGCGCGGCCAGCGCCAAAGCGCCGCAGACCAATGGCAAAGCCGCGGCCAGCGAGCTCGATGATGGACGGCAGGCCATGCACAAGATTTTCGTAGATGGCCGCCTGGTTTCCGCGGGGGATTTCAGCATGTACTGGCGCACGCCGAGCCTTACGGAACCGCCGCGGCAGGTGATCGAACCGTTCATTCAAACGCTCGCCGACAAAAGCCTGGTGCCGCTCGATCAATCATTGAAGCTGATATGCGACCGAAGCCGATCGAGCTTCATGCCGTTGGAGAAATATGATGTGGACGTGGAATTGGCCCGCAGTTTTCCGCGCGAAATTTGCCAGCGCTGGTGCGTGCTGCCGTTCGATCGCATGAGCAAATCGGTCCTCGTCGCCACCTCCAATCCGTTCAATCGCGCGGCGCAGCAGGAACTGGAAGCGGTCACCAAAAACCGCCTGCTCTTCTACGTCGCTCCGCCGCCGGATCTGCTGAAAGTTTTGAAAAAGATTTTTCGATAGACTGCCATGCCTCCGATTAAAACATTTGGTGAACGCATCGCTGACGCGCTGGTGGAAGACGGACTCCTGTCCACCAAGCAAGTCGAGGAATTGCTCGAAAAGCAAAAGAAGGAAGGCACGCGCCTGCTCAAGCTGATCCTGGAAAAGTCCTACGTCAGCGAGATGGACATGGTCGTCTCGATGGGCCGCGTCCTCAACACGCCGCCGGTCAATCTCGCGCGCATTGGCATTCCTCCCGAAGTGGCCACGCTGGTGCCCAAAGAGGTCGCCAATAATCATCGAGTCCTTCCCGTTTCTCGCCTCGATAACCGGCTCTATCTGGCGATGGCCGATCCGCTGAACGTGCTCGCGCTCGACGACGTCAAGCGCATCACCCGCCTCGAAGTGTTCCCCATGATCGCGTCCGAAAAAGCGATCACCGACAAACTGAACAACCTCGACACGGCCAAAGGGAGCATGGAGGAGATCATCCAGGACGCCCAAAAACAGGCCGAACTGGAAGCGGAAGCGGAGAATCTCGAACTCTCCAAAGAGGTGATCGAAGACCTCAATGTCGATCAACTCGCCGCCTCGACCGAGGAAGCGCCGGTCATCAAATTGGCCAATCTCATTCTCGTCCAGGCGATCAAAGACCGGGCCAGCGATATTCACATCGAGCCGTTCGAAAAAGTCGTCCGCCTCCGATACCGCATCGATGGCGCGTTGGTTGATGCCACGCCGCCTCCGAAAAATCTTCAGATCGCGCTCATGTCGCGCCTCAAAATCATGAGCAATCTGAACATTGCCGAGCGCCGCCTGCCGCAGGACGGGCGCATGCGCATGAAAGTGGGCGCGAAAGAAGTGGATCTGCGCGTTTCATTCCTGCCCACGGTCCATGGCGAAAAATGCGTGCTGCGCGTGCTCGATAAATCGAACCTCTCGGCCAGCATCGAAAAACTCGGCATGGATTCGGATACATTCCGCCGGTTCAAATCCGCTGTGGACGCGCCGCACGGATTGTTGCTCGTCACGGGACCGACCGGTTCCGGAAAAACAACCACGCTTTACTCCGCGCTCAATGAACTGAACAATCCGGATTACAACATCATCACCGTCGAGGATCCGGTCGAATTTCAGATTCCCGGCATCAATCAGGTGCCGGTCAACAAAGACATCGGCCTCACGTTCGCTTCCGCACTGCGCTCAATTCTTCGCCAGGATCCGGACATCATCATGATCGGTGAAATTCGCGACGAGGAAACGGCGGAAATTGCCGTCGAAGCCGCGCTCACCGGCCATCAAGTGCTGAGCACGATGCATTGCAATGACGCTCCCGGCGCGATTGCGCGTCTCGATGACATGGGCATCGCGCCGTTCCTCATTTCTTCCTCGGTCATTCTTTCGTGTGCGCAGCGGTTGATGCGCCGCATTTGTTCGCTCTGCAAGGAACCGGTCACTTATCCGCCCAAGATGTATCAGGATCTGGATATCGACGCGAAGATGTTTGACGGGGTCACGCTCTACAAAGGACGCGGGTGCGACCGTTGCAAAAACAGCGGTTACGCCGGGCGCGCAGCGATCATCGAAGTGATGACCGTGACCGATGAGATTCGCAAATTGATCATTCAACGCGCCAGCGCCATGGAAGTTGGAAAACTGGCCGTCTCGCAGGGAATGAAAACGCTGCGCATGGTTGCCCTCGATAAGGCGCGGGAAGGCATCTCAACGCTCGAACAGGTGCTGGTGGTAACCTCGAATCATTGAGGCGGCTTCACCTCAACTGACGCGGCGCTTCGAAAATTAGACGTTCTCGATTTTTCCCGTCGAATCTCCGAAACCCTCCATCTTTTGCGCGCCCATGATTTCCGCCAGACTGACGAGCAGATTGCACATCGGTTTCGAGCCATGCTGGACGTAACGGCCGGTCTGGAGCGCGCCGCCACCACCGCCAGCGAGAATGAGCGGCAAGTTCGAATGGGTGTGACGATTCCCATCGGCGTTGCCACTGCCGTAAAGAATCATCGAATTGTGCAGCAGCGATTTGCCATCGACATCCTTTGTCGCTTCGAGTTTTTGCAGAAATCGAGCGAACTGCTGCGCGTACCATCGGTCGATCTCAGTCAGTTTTTGGATTTTGTCCTGGTCGTTGAAATGATGGGAGAGATCATGGTGCCCTTCCGAAACGCCAATTTCCGGCAGCGACCGGTTATCTCCGTCATGGCCGAGGAGCATGGTGGCCACGCGCGTTGAATCGGTCTGAAACGCCAGCGCGAGCATATCGAACATGAGCTGAACGTACTGCGCCCGGTCCTGGGGAATGCCCGGAGGCGATTCGATTCCCGGATCTTTAACCATGCCAAAGCGCTCCGCTTTTTCGATGCTGGTCTCGATCTCGCGGATGCCCGTGAGATACTGATCGAGTTTTTCGCGGTCGCGTCCGTTGAGCCGGTGGTTCATGCCTTGGGCTTCTTCGAGGACGAAATCGAGCACGGAGCGCTGTTCCTGCTGGCGGCGGCGCAAATTTTCGGCGCGCTGGCCGGGAGCGCCCGCGCCGAAGAGCCGTTCGAAGACCATGCGCGGATTCGATTCGGCGGCGACTGGCGTGGTGGGCGAACTCCACGAAAGATTGAATTGATACGCGCAAGCATAACCGGAATCACACGCGCCCGACGTCCGAATGGCATCGCTGCTCAATTCCAGGGAAGGAAAGCGGGTTAGATGTCCGATTTCGCGCGCGATGACTTGATCAATGGAAATTCCGGCGCGGATATCGGTGGCGCTTTTTTTCAATCGCACTCCCGTGAGAAACACTCCATTGCCGCGGGCGTGATCGCCGGCGCCATCGGGACCGCCATAAGCCGCTTTTTGGTCGAGGCCTCCCAGGATCTGGAGGGACTGGCGCAATGGCTCCAAAGGCTTGAGCGTTGGGCTGAATTCGAATTGATTCCCCTCCCCCTTGGGCCACCACGCGGCTGGGATCGCGCCGTTCGGGAAAAAGAGAAAGGCCGCGCGTAACGGAGCCCCGCTCGCGCTGGTGGCGAGCTGGTTCGCCGGCGCAGCCAAAGCCGTGAAAGGCCTCAGCGACTCGAACGCCGGGAGGGCGATGCAAGCGCCGAGTCCGCGCAGAAAATGGCGGCGGCTCAAACTGAAATGGCGTTCGGCAATGGGGCTTCTTTGCGTGTTCATAGCATCTCGTTGCAATTAATCGACTCGATCCGCCGCGGTCGCTTCCGTTCTTTGCGACGCATCGGAAATAGCTGCGCGCGTTTTTTGGAGCGGGGCGGATTCGATAATGCCAGCCAGCAACTCCGTCGGGCTCCCGTTCGATTTCTCCAACCGCTCGACAATGCGGTCAATGGTCGCAACGTCGTAATACTCGAGACCGCGACCGAGGGCATAGGTCAGCAGTTTTTCCGCGATGGTGCGATAAAATTCTGTGGCGTGGCGAGCAACCAGAATCCGTTTCAACTCCTTGATGTGCGTGAATTCCTCTCCGCTGAGCAACTTTCCGGACGCGTCAATGGGCTGGCCCCGCTCCTGATCGCGCCAGATGCCCATGGCGTTGAAATGCTCCAAAGCCAGTCCGAGCGGGTCCATGCGGTTATGACAGGAACTGCACAACGGCTGCTCGCGATGCATCGCCAGCGTTTCCCGCAACGTCGGTGTCTTGTCCTTCACCGCCCTGGCCGCATCCTCCAACGGTGGAATATCGGGCGGCGGCGGAGGCGGCGGCGTGCCGAGCAAATTGTCGAGAATGAACAAGCCGCGTTTCACCGGTGACGTGCGCGTCGGATTCGAGGTGACGGTCAGAACGGAACCCTGCGTAAGAATGCCGCCGCGCGGGCTTTCCGGTGGCAGCTTCACCAATCGCATCTCGTCGCCGGCCACGTTCAAGTTGGTCAAGCCATAGTGCCGCGCCAGCCGTTCATTGAGAAAGGTGTAATCGCTGTCCAGCAATTCAACCAGGCTGCGGTTCTGCCGGAGCACATATTCGAATGTCTTTTCCGTCTCCTGCCGCATGGCGCGCCGTAAATCTCCAGTCAACTCGGCTCGCGGAGCCCGCCGGAATTGGCGAATGAAGGTGCTGCGGAGTTCTTCCAATTCCTTCTTCTCCTCCGCACTCAGCTCCGATTCGGGTTTCTCACGCAAGGCGCGCACTCGGGCTCGGCGCCGTTCAAAGTCGGGGTCGAGCGGCGATTCGCGAGCCAGGACCTGGCGCGCGTCGATCTGCACGGTCTCGATATCTCTTGTGGCCAGCCATTGCCCAACGAAATTCCGCACAAAAGCATCCGATTTCGCATCCGTGAGCATGCGCCGGGTTTGCGCGGCGAGATTTTTTCGCAGCTGATTTTGCGCAGCCAAACGGAACAATTCGTCATCCGGCATCGATGACCAGAGGAAATACGACAAGCGCGACGCCAGGGCATATTCGTCCACGAACGGGAACTTGCCGCCCGCGCCCGTCTCGACGGCTTCTTCACGAAAGAGAAAACGGGGAGAGGCGAGCACCGCAACCATGGCCTGGCTGATGCCTTGCTCGAATGTCTTTCCTTTTTGCGCGTAAGTGCGCTCGGCCAATTCTGCCAACCGATCGAGCGTCCGCTCTTCCATCGGCCGGCGATAGGCTCTTTCAACGAATCCTTTCAAAATTTCCCGGGCGTAACGGCGCCTGGCGGAAGCGCTCACCGGAGCCGATTTCGGAAAGAACTTTTCATAATTCTTCGGACGCACCCAATGCTTCGCGTCCATCGGCCCGCGCAAAGTGACCGAATCGACACGCAAGCTGAGCGAGCGCACGCGCGCCTGTTCGGGCGTGACGGGCTGCACTTCGATGGTCAACAGGTGTTCGCCGCGTTTCCAGTCCTGATCAAATTCGTAATGAAACGCGCGGTTGCCTTCCCGTGTGTATTCCTTGCGGTGCAACTCGCGCCCATCGGCTTTAAACACCAGCACACATTTGTTGTAATCGAACTGATTATCCACAAAGCGTTCGTTGACCGAGAAATCGAGCCGTAATTGATATTGGCCGGCGTGTTCGACTCGCACCCGGTTCGTCACGAGCGTGCGTTCGTAAAAGGATAATGCCAGCGCCTTTCCCGATCCGCTCGTTGTGTTGGTGCGACTCGCCGGGCCGATTTCCCCCTCAAAATTTCGACCAGCGATGACTCGCTCCGCGGGCACACCCGAAACGCCAGGGACCGCTTGGGTGACAATCGTTCTGGCCGCCGCCAGATATTTCTCCAGCAGCATCGGCGGCAAGGTGAGCGCGTCTGCAATGTTATCAAACCCATGACCGGAATCGTCGGGCGGAAATTCCTTCTCGGTATCGAAATCGATCCCCATCAAATCGCGAATGGTATTTCGATACTCGACTCGATTGAGCCGCCGCACCGTGACGCGTCCGGGATCGGGGTTGCGCGGATCTTCTTTGAAAACGGCTGACTTGATCCATTGTTCGAGACGCTTTTGCTCCTCGGGAGGCGGCTGCGGCTTTTTCGGAGGCGGCATCAGATCGGCGCGCAAATTCCGCAGCGCTTTCCACCAGAGATCGTGATTTGCCAGAACCTCCGCGTCGGATTTGAATTGATCGAAAGCCACGCCGCCTTTGTTGGCCCCATCGGCATGGCAATCCCAACAGTAGTTTTCGAGGATGGGGCGAATATCATTTTTGAAATCGGCCGCGTGCAGGCGCCATTCCGCCGTTTGTAAAAAGCATCCGGCGCAAAGGCCGGCCATGAGAGCAAAGGCAAGCCGGACATTCGCAGATTTGCTCCAGATTGGGTTTCCATGCGGCCAGCGGGTGGACGGAAATTGATGGCCATGCCACGAATGACTGATTCTGCGGCTTCCCGTACTGGAGTGCTTTTCGGGGCAGTCGGCTATGGCCATAGAGGTGCAGTTCAACATTTCAAACATTTCAATGGCCGGTGGCGCGCTAAACGCCGTTCTCCATCCGCTCATGATTCCGGCCGGTGGCGCGAGCTTACACCGCTTTTGGAAACCCCTGCAATCCTGGAATAGGCGTAGAATACGAACCTCACAAACTTTCTGAATCATGAGCGCACGCGGGGCTGCGATCAAAAATCCCTGAGGAAACGCCGGACTGAATTCAATCTTTCCTCGTCGTAAAACAATGCCCCGCCATGCGCGCCACCGTGAACGACCACAAACTGGACCGGCGCGCCGGCTTTTTGGTAGGCCCCAAGCAATTCAAGCGATTGATTGACCGGCATTTGCGGATCCTGATCTCCATGCAGCAACAACAGGGGCGGATCTTTACGATCAACATGAAACACTGGGCTGGCCAAACGCGCCCGTTCCACCTCGTTGGTCGGCTGGCCGCCCAAAAACAAATCCAGAGCCGGCACGCGCACCTTTAAACCATGCGGTGTGGATTGACTTAAAATCGTCGTGAGATTGGCCGCTCCGTAAAAGCTGATGATCCCCTGCACCGCGGAACTCTGCCTCGATTCCGTGCCCACGCTGCCTTCCAGCTCGCGATGGCGGTTCGACACGCCCACCAATGCCGCGAGATGTGCTCCCGCGGAATCGCCGGCCACCACAATCTTGCTCGTCGAAAGCCTCCACCGCCGTCCATGCGCGCGGAGAAAACGAATCGCCGCTTTGATGTCATGAATTTGCGCGGGAAACTTCGCCTCGGTCGAGAGCCGATAATCCACGCTCGCGATCGCATAACCATCCTCCACCAGTTTGCGAATCGGCACGCTGCTTTTCGAACCGGAACGCCACGCACCGCCATGCACCCACACGATCAAAGGCGCCCGCGATTTTCCTTCAGGCAGGTGAACATCCAATTTCAACGCCTGATCACCCACGCGCGCATATTCCACATCCGTGATGATCGAGGGAAAAGTTGATTCAGCCCGCGCTGCAATCATGACCAGCCCCTTGATGACGAGCAGTGGAATAAGGCAGCGGTGCATAAACCCAATGTCTCGGAAATTTTATTGCCCGCGCCGCGTTGCCGCCGCGGGCGGCGCATAGTCGGGTCCGGAGTTGCCGGGAGGCAAAATTTCCGTCGGGGGCGTAACTCCGGCCGTACGCATGGCCCGCTGCAACGCCGCCAAAGTGTCGGGAGAAGGTTTGTAATTTCCCACGCGATACCCAGCCGCAATGTGCAGCGGCGTCCATCCCCAGCGATTGGTTCGATTCCAAATCTCCACTTGCGCGCCATTGGCCGCGAGGAGATCGACGATTTTGGGAAGATTCTTGTAAGCTGCGCCGTGCATGGCTGTTTCCCCGTTTTTATCCACGGCATTGACGTCCGCGCCCAGCTTGATGAGATACGAGACCGCTTCCACAGCTTCTTCTTCGGTGCCCGCCTCCTCGGTCGGGGCCATGGTGCCAAGCCCGGCAGCCGCCATCAGCGGCGTGGCTTCGTCCAGGTTCGGCATCAACGGATCCGCGCCCAGATCCACCAGCAATTTCATCAGCGGCAAATCATCCGTGACCGATGCGAGCATGAACGGCGTCGCTCCAGCTCGATTGAGTTGAGCGCGGCCGGACCGTCCGGATTTCATGCGCGCATTCACGTTGGCGCCGAGCTCAGCGATTCTCCGAGCGAATTCCAGGCTGCTCATTTTTCCCGATCCGATGGGCGGGGGATCGCCATCTTCGCCATCGCCACGGTTTGGTTTTCGAACCCAGCTCAGGGCATGCAAAGCGGTGAAACCGCTACGTTGCTCGTTCGGATCTGCTCCCGCTTGAATGAGGGCAATGCCCAATTCAAAATGCCCGTTCTCGACCGCCAATAATAGAGGCGTCGTCCCGGCCCGCGGCGATCGGCTGAACTGCTTTTTCGGTTGCAACGTGCCATTCACATCAGCGCCGGCGGCAATGAGCGCCTGCGCCGTCTCCTGCCGCCCTTCCC
>JBFMDG010000072.1:0-16183 GCA_040754135.1 Verrucomicrobiota bacterium | reverse complement strand
GAAGTGATGGACAAGAAACTCGATGGATTGGCCGGCATGATTTCGCAATTTGCGGAAGGCGGCGCCAACGGGTACAAAGGCCTGATGCCCGACGATCCGGCCGGCCGGGAAAAGCGATTGGAAACTGTGCGGAACAACTTCCGCAATCGCAATGAATCACTGGCCAACAAATTCCGCTCAAAACTGGAAGAGTGGTACGGAAAGGATCGCGCCGCCGGAATCAAGTACGCGGAGGCATTTGAGATTTGCGAATACGGGCGGCGTCCAGGCAAAGAAGAACTGGCGAAGCTCTTTCCGTTTTTCGCGAAGGATTAATCCGGCCAGGGGTTAGTTGCCGCCATCATCGCGCCGCGACCAAACTGTGGCGGCTGTTCCGGATTGCGAAGGGCCAGAAGGGCCAGTCCGTTTCTTGCAATCATCGCGCGCGGTCCTAATTTCATGCATGAAGGAGATGTTGCGAAAATGGAGCGGGGCCGCCTGTTTGCCGGTGCTGTTGGCCATGCTGATGACTGGTTGCGCGACCAGCCCGAAAATCAATTGGGACAGTCGCGTCGGCAATTACACTTTTGATCAGGCAGTTCTCGAGATGGGACCTCCCGACAAATCGTCCGATCTGCAGGATGGCACTCGTATCGCCGAATGGTGGTCCCGCCGTGGCGGAGGACCTTCATTCAGTTTCGGTTTTGGAACGGGATTTTATGGCCGGCACAGCGCCATTGGCGTTGGGCAATCGATCGGCACAGGCGGTGGCGGCCAGGCTTTGCGCCTGACCTTTGGGCCCGATGGAAAACTGAGCAGCTGGCGCCGATTCAGGATTTAAATCCGTAGGCCTTTAGAAATTCATCGCGCGGCGCGGAAATCCGCACCGGCCGCTTCGTGAAGGGATCGCGATAGGCCAATTCAACCGCACGCAGCCCCAATGTAAACTTTTCGCCAAGCCCTGCCGACGGTTCGGCACGCCCGCCTCCATCAGCTTTTTCAGAGGATGCTTTTCCGTAGAGCTCATCCCCTGCGATGGGCAACCCGGATTCCTTGAGATGAACCCGAATCTGGTGAGTGCGCCCGGTGACTGGCCGCGCTTCGATCAGGCTGATCGGGCCGAGCTCTGGATGAGGTTGCGTGTGCACCAAACGAAACTCTGTTTCTGCTTCTTTTCCAAGGCGCGGATCGACACGCATCCGGCCAATTTTATCGGGGCCGATTTTTGCGCGGCAAATCCATTGTGGCTGGCGCGGGACACCGAGGACGACGGCGAGATAAAGCTTTTGCATCTGGCGCGACTCGAACAGGCGGCCCAATGTTTCCAGTGCACCCGGACTTTTCGCGAGCAACAAAATGCCGCTCGTTTCAGCATCCAACCGATGCACAAAGCGAATGAATTTGAGATTGCGCGATCGCGCCCAAAAGGCGCCCGAAGCAATGCTCGAAACCAAGGCCGCTTGCAGGTTGCGCGACGTCCGCTGCCAGGAAAACGGCACCAGCATCCAGCCCGGCGGCTTGTCGATGGCCAGCACGGAACGGTCTTCGAACAAAATCGGGATCTGCTCCTCATCCAGCTCGATGAATTTCGGTTTGGGCATGATTTAGAAACTGCCGTGCAGTTTCGATGGACTTTACTGCATCACATTCTTCATTGCGGCAACACCAAACCAGCGGCGCTCCGCCAATTCAAGCACCACTTCGGATTCGTGCCGCGATGACTCGAGTCTCGCGCCAACACTTAACCGTTCGCCCGTTTGAACCAGAATGAACCGCACAGCGGAGCAGCGGATGATGCCCGCTTGAGCCGCACGACTTCGCACGCTATCAATTTCTCCTGTGCGCCTCATCACATTGACAACCGACTTTGGATGGCAGGATTGGTTCGCCGGCACCATGAAGGGAGTGATCCTGAGCATCAATCCCGATGGCCGTGTCGTCGATCTGACCCATGGCATCCCTGCCGGTGACATTCGGGCCGGCGCCTTTGCGTTAATGGCAGGCTATAAATTTTTTCCCGCGGGCACCATTCACGTGGCGGTGATCGATCCAGGCGTGGGCAGCGCCCGGGCTGCGATCGTCGTGGAAACGCACCAGTACTTTTTTATCGGGCCGGATAATGGCGTGCTCTCGTTTGCCCTGAAAAATGAAACCATTCGGACGGTGCGCCGCATCGAAAATAACGCGCTGTTTGCCGGCCCGCTCAGCCGCACGTTTCACGGTCGCGACCTCTTCGCGCCCGTGGCGGCGCATCTCAGCACCGGTGTCCCGCTGGGCAAGGTCGGCCCCAAAGTGTCCTCCTTTGTCGAACTGGACTTCCCCTCTGTCGCCATTCGCGAAAATGGAATGAGCGGCGAGGTGATTTACATCGACGCTTTTGGAAACGCCCTCACGAACATTCCGGAAAGTTTGCGGGGCGATATCCCCTCGCTATTACACAAATTAACGGTCATGCTTCCGTCGCAACGAATGGTTCCGGTTTGCGATTGCTATCAATCCGTGCCGAAAGGCAAAGCGGTTGCCGTGTTTGGCTCGACCGGTTTTCTCGAAATCGCCGTCCACGGCGGCAACGCGGCCCGTTCGCTGCGATTGAAAATCGGCTCCCGCATTTGGATTCGTTCGAATGAGTGACAGGGCTGAAGAATCTCGGATTGCACCGCCTGTTCGAGAATCACTGGGATTCATGAGCGCACGGCGCGCTTCACCGCGCTTCACCGCCGCGGAAAGGTTCGCGTCCGTTCGCCGTAAACATGCGACCACTTCATCGCGCGGAGCCGGTCATTCGGAATATTGTGCCAAAAGCTTATTCTTCCCGTTCGTCGATGGTCCCGCTATATTGCTGGTATGAGCATCGAGCAAATCGCGGCTGAGGCGCTTCGCTTGCCTCCAAAGGAGCGGGCCATGTTGGCAGAATCTCTTTGGGAGAGCCTTGTGGATCCATTTAAGACTCCTGCATCCGCGGATGAGGCTGAGGCGACGGCCCTGGCTTTGGAGCGGGATCGTCAATTGAAGAGCGAGGAAGAACAGCCGGTATCGCATGAGGAGATGATGGCGCGGTTGCGGCGATGAGGGTGGAGTACCATCCCGCCGTGGAAGGCGAGTTGAGGGAGGTCCAGCGGTATTACGAAGAGCGATCTCCCGGATTGGGGGCACAGTTCGTTGACGAGTTCGAGCGGCAGGTGCTCGCTCTAGCCGCAGCTAGCGCGGTTTGAAATTTGATTCGCGCGCCAGTTGTTCCCAAAGAGACCGCTCACGGTCGGAAGTTTTTTCGGGCACTTGAATGCGGATGACGACAAAGAGGTCCCCTCGCCCGCCGCCACTCGTGGGCAAGCCGTGCCCGCGCACGCGGAGCCTCTGTCCGTTTTGCGAACCTGGCGGCACTTTGATGGTCACTTTCCCTTCCAATGTGGGCACTGAAATCGTGGCGCCCAAAACAGCTTCCCATGGCGCGACCTCGACTTCGGCAAAGAGGTTTTCCTCCTCGACCCGAAATTCGGGATGCTTTTCAAATCGCACGCGCAGATACAAATCGCCCGGCGCCCCGCCGCGGCCCGCACCGCTTTCGCCGCGGCCAGCCAGGCGCAGCTTCTGGCCTTCGCGAACGCCGGCAGGAATTTTGACCTTGTAGGTTTCGGTCGTGAGGACCTGGCCGTTGCCGCCGCAGCGATCGCATCGTTTTCCATTGACGCGTCCAGTGCCGAAGCAACGGTCACAAATCGAAGCGCGCTGCAGCGTGATAGGGCGGACAGATCCGTGAAGCGCTTCGTGCAGCGAGACCATGATGTCCGATTCGACATCCTCGCCCCGCTCGGCGAACTCCTCGGCCGTAAACGGTTGTCCTCCGGAGAAACCAGCAGCGCGTCCACGTCCCATCTGGCCGAAAAGTTGTTCAAAGAAATCGCTGAATCCAGTGCCCCCAAATCGAAATTCAAAATCTCCGCCCTGCCCTGCGAATCCGCCGCTTCCGGGAAATCCACCGGTCGTGCGCCATTGGTAGCCAGGCGGCGGACGAAACTCCGCTCCTTGTTTCCAATTGGCCCCGAGCGAGTCGTACTTCTTGCGTTTCTCGGGATCTCCCAAAACCTCGTAAGCTTCGTTGATTTCCTTGAATTTGGCTTCGGCGGTTTTTTTGTCTTTGGCAACGTCGGGATGGTACTGGCGCGCCAGTTTGCGAAAGGCTTTGCGGATTTCATCGGCCGTAGCCGTGCGCGGCACGCCGAGCATTTCGTAATAATCCTTGTACTCGATCGGCATAGTCGTTCGAGCTGATCCGGCAAACCATTCAGGATCAGACTCGGTTCGATGGTAACCCGCAGCGCCCTGTTTCACAAGTTGGAGGCGTTCCACCCGTTCCACCTTTCCTGCGACGGCTCGCGACGGGCAGAAGCCGAGCCAGACTGCGGCGAGCCTCGCTTCTTCACATCTCGCTTTTTCAGTTGCCCGCACGATGCGATTTGGCCTATTTCATTGAACGTCACCCGAAGCACGAGCACGCCGGCGCGCTGCGGAGAATTCATGTGCGCCAGCCCTCGTTGACCCGTTCACATCGCATGAAGACGACGCATTCAAAGCCTCAATTCCAAACAAAAACCCATTGGAGCCGCCGCCGGTTTCTTCAATCCGCCGCCGCCATTCCGGCATTCACCGCGGCGTCATGGCGGCGTGTTCATGGCGCGAACGAACGAATTGGCATCGGCATTATTGGTTACGGGCTGGTGGGCCGAATTCATGCGCGCAATTTCAAAGCGCAATCCAATGCGCAAATTGTCGGTGTGTGCGACACCTACCGCCCGCGGCTCGAAGCGGCCGCTGAACTGGCCGGCAGTTCGGCAACGCGTTATGCGGATTTTCGCCGTTTGCTCGAAAACAAAGCCATCGATGCCGTGGTCGTGGCGACCCCGGACCATTGGCACGCGCTTATGACCATGCTCGCCTGTTCCGCAGGGAAAGATGTGTTTGTAGAAAAACCGCTCACGCTCTTCGTTCGCGAGGGGCGATGGATGGTCGATATCGCGCAACGCCACAAACGTGTTGTCCAGGTGGGAACACAACAGCGTTCGGGCCCGCATTATCAAAAGGCCCGCGAACTCATCCGAAGCGGGCGTATTGGCCAACTGGTTTCGGTGCAATGCAATTTTTCGCGCAACGTTTCCCCTGGATTTGGCAATCCACCCGATGGCAATCCGCCGGCGGATCTTGATTATGACCTGTGGCTCGGCCCGGCGCCGAAACGTCCGTACAATCCGAACCGGGCCATTTATCATTTTCGTTGGTTTTGGGATTACTCCGGAGGGCAAATGACCAATCTTGGCGCGCATTCGCTCGATACCGTTCATTGGATTGCGGATGTCAAAGGTCCCACCGCGGTGACCTGCGCGGGCGGCCGCTATTTTCTCAAGGACAATTGCGAAGTGCCGGATGTGCAGGATGCCATCATCGAGTATCCCGGATTCCACACCGTCTGCCAGTTTCGCGAATGCGCCGCCGGCTTCACCAAAACGGGCATGGGCGGTGTCGATTTCATTGGCAACAAAGGCACGATGTCGCTCGGCCGCGATGGCTATGAAATCGTCGCCGATAAAAAGGAAAATCCAGTGAACATCCTCGCGCGCATCATCGGTGGCCATCCGGTCGGCGGCCCGCAACCGATTCCAGAGCCGGAAGAGCAATTCTGGACTGAGCCGGGCAAAGACACTTCAGGCGATTGGAAGGATCAATACGTGCAGCACACCCGCAATTTTCTTGATTGCATCAAATCGAGAAAGCAGCCGAATTCGGATATCGAAAGCAGCCATCGCGTCGTGACGGTCTGTCATCTCGCAAACATTTCCATGAAAGTGGGACGAAAAATCCGTTGGGATGCGGAAAAGGAAATGATCATTGGCGACGCCGAGGCCAGCCGTCATCTCGAACGGCCATATCGCCCACCGTGGGATGCGGAATTGAGGAGCCTTGGGGTGAGTTAAAACACCAGCTTCAAAACGAAAAAGAGGTAAAACGCCGCCGCCACCAGCAGCATGTACTCGCGCCATGGCACGCGGATTTCGCGCGGCAGGAATTTTCGATTCACAATAAAAATCTGAAGGCTGCCCACGAAAAGAATGAACCCGGCCGTGTTCGCCAGAATTTTAAACAACTGCATCGGCTCGCCCAATCGCACCGCGAAAAAGGCGAAAATGGTGTAAGGCACGAGGAGCGAGTAATAAAGTTTGCGAACGCTCTGGCCGCGCGCTTCACGAACCTTTGGCGATCCCATCCAGAGCACGTCGGTGATGGTGCGAATCAAAAGATCGGTATTGCCGAGTTGGGTCGAGTAAAGAATCCAAAACCCATTCAGCAAAGTCAGAAACCACAAACCGGACCAGAGCTGATCCGCCATATATTTTGCCTGAAACGCGCCCGTGGCCATGCCGCTCAATTGCGTTTCCGCGGGAATCACCCAGGTCGCCAGATTCACGTTCATGAACATGCCCACAAACGCCAGAAAGCCCCAAAGATAAATCTGATCCGCGTGCACGTACTTCTGCCAGATTTTCCAACGCCGCAGATTCTCTTCCGTGATTGGGAACACTTTGCCAATCGGCGATAATTTTAACTCGCGCCCGCCGATGGCACTGGGAATGGCGCCGACGTATTTCGCCATTCCAAACCCTTTGTCGCGCGCCCAACTCGTGACGGTGAGATTGCCGATGCCTCCGCTGCCGGCCGTGGCCGCGAGCGAGCCCATCAGGCCCCAATCGATTTTTCCAGTGAGCGAACTGAACTGAAAAAAGCCGGTGAGCGTTTTCCACCAATGCTCGAAAGGAATGAAAATGAGGTTCACCGTCAGCAGATAAAGAAACACGAATCCCATCATGAAATAGGAAGCGCGTTCGAGCATCTTTTCGATCGTTCCGCCAAAGGAAAGCACCAGCATCGTGGCAAAAATCACGCCGGTCGAAATCAGATAGATCGTGTCTTTGTCGAGATCTCCGGCCAGCCTTCCAAAAAAGGTGGCGAACAATGTGGAAGCTGCTGAACTGGCCAGGGCCGGCCAGGCCAGGCTCATAAAGGCAAAAAAGCTGTAGAAGATCGCCCAGAAAATCGGCCCCGGCGCGAGCTTGAGAAAACCGCCATAAATGGGCTCGCCGGTGTAGAGCGTGTAGCGCATTGCTTCGAGATTGAAGATGACCTGCAACACGATCGACACCGTGGCAATCCACATCAAATGCGTGCCGTATTGCACGCCGGCAGCGGGACCGACCAGCCATTCGCCACCGCCGATCGAAGAGGAAAGCAGAATGACTCCCGGACCAACCATCCGGATCAAGTTGCGGAAACTGTAGGCGGGCGGCTCCGGCAAATCCTGTTGCTCCCAAATGACAGGGTTCACGTTTGGAACCGAGGACGCGCTTGGGGTTGGCACGCTGAATTTATGCTAAAAAACCGCGGGCTTGAAAACGAAATTCAAACTCAATCTCAGCTCAGAGCCTGTCTGACAATTCCGTGGGGCCACGCAATTTTCAGACAGGCTCTCACGGCGCCGAAGCAAAATCGCGCAGCACCGGAGGCGCGGCAAACCGATCTTCGAGGAGTTTCAACGCTGCATCAATCACCGCCATCTGACGTTGCGGCTGGAACGGTTGATCGAGCGGATAACCATGGCGAAACGGAACGATTAACGCCCGCGGCGGCCGCACCCGCTCGGCAATCTCGCGCAAGAACTGCAAACACACGGTGGCGATTCCTTGCCGTTCAAGTTCTGCCGCGACCAGACTCACGGTCTGGTTGCACACGGGTCAGACCGGCACCAGCAAAGCCGCGTCCACTCCGTCTTCGACGAGAAGCCGTGCGGCTTGAGGCGTCGTTTCGCGAATGAGCCGGCCCGGCGCGGTGATCGAGCCCATGAAAGAAAGATGCCGATGATTTGCCGAACCCACTCTTCCAGCACGAACGAGCTCATGCAGACGGTCGAGCGGCAGCGCCAGGTTGGCATCGGCTTGAATGCCGGTGTGATCGAATGATTCGCTGCGATGGAATTCTCCCAGCGCGCGCAATTCGATCGCATCAGGAATTTCCCGAAAGCTGTAATCTCCGCCGCGCACGGAAACATCGAAAGGCGCCTGCCCCGGAGCAACGAACCCCGCGCTGGTCACCAAAGCAAGCCGGCATTGATTAAGGGGCTTCATCAACGCCGCCCATGGGACGGGATCAATCCTGCGCCAGGGATAAGCTTTCAGGAACAAGCGAATCGCCAGTGAAAATTCCGATAGGTCACCCATGACGACGTTGAACATGCAAACGGAAAGAAAGATTGGCAACTCTTGGAATTATTTTCCTGCATCTGCGCTGATTCAGATCAAATCGTTTGGGCCGTGGCAATCTTTCGGCATGACTGCGCGGACTCAGACAATTCCCTGAAATGTTCTCTGAGGAATTCCCTGAATTTCCGAAGCAAAACTGTGAATAATTCCCTGTGGATAACTGGGGAATAACTGAAGTCTTGCCCAGAGGCGGCGACCCGCTGGCAAGAGGTCCAGCAAGCTTCTTTTCAGGAATCGGCTGACTTGAGAGTCCGATTCAACGCGTGGGCAAAACCTGGGGATGCCGTTCGTTCTGAAACTGCCTCGCATGCAAGCGTTCGGAGTTCCCATCCGACCCTGGTCCCTTTGGCGGTTCCGGCCCGAAGTGATAGGGCCTTTTGAAACCGCGCAGATGTCTGATAAAGAGCGGCGTTGATCCTGAGCTCAGCTGACCTGCTTGACGCCTGTTCACAAACTTATTCACATCGCGCGCCAGCCAGGTTTGTCTCTGCACGTTGACAGCCCGGAGAAAACAGAGAAAATGAAGTCGAAATCGGAGGCCTTCAAACCTGAAAGGAACATTGATGCAAGCGGATGCAGATGCAGACAAATTGGTGCGCGATGTCAGAGTCGTTTTGCAAGACGCCGAAAATCTGATCAAAGCCACCTCCGGCATGATCGGCGAGGAAGCGCGCGAAGCCCGAGCTCGACTCGCGGGCGCCTTGCTCGTCGCCCGGGATACTGTAGAAAAAATCGAGCGCGAAGCCGTAGCCAGCGCCCAAAAGGCCGACCGCATGGTGCGCGAGAATCCGTATCAAGCCATCGGCGTCGCGTTCGGCGTGGGAATGGTGCTCGGATTCCTCATCGCCCGCCGCCTCTGAAGACGACGTGGTTGTGGCTGTGGATCGAGGGTTGAAGCCTCGATTGCGGCAGTCATTTTTTAGAAGATTCGGATGGGGCGTTGCGCCGAACGATGTCCTTCATTTTTTTCACGGCCGCTTTCATGTTGCGATGCGCAAAAAGCCCGGTGCCGCTCACGAATGTATCGGCGCCGGCATGCGCACATTCGCCAGCGGTGGTGAAGTTAATGCCTCCATCGACTTCGATGCGGAAATTCAGCGCGGATCGCTTTCGCCAAACCGCTGCCTGCTGGATTTTGGGAAGTGTTTCGTGAATGAATGGCTGGCCGCCAAATCCGGGATTCACCGTCATGATCAGCAATGAATCGATCTCCTTCAAATACGGTTGAACAGTGTCCACGCGTGTTGGCGGGTTGACAGCCAGTCCGACTTTTTTTCCGAGCGACCTGATTTTCCAGAGCAACGACGGCACACGTTCGCCGAGTTCCACATGGACGATGATTGAGTCGGCCCCTGCGCGGGCGAACGGTTCCAGTAAAATTTCCGGCTTCGAGCACATCAAATGCACATCGAAAAACATCCGGCATTGAGGGCGCAGCACGCGGACCACTTCCGGCCCGAACGAAATATTCGGAACAAAATGGCCGTCCATGATATCCAGATGAAGCCACTCCGCGCCGGAACGCTGCGCGCGGCGCGCTTCATCGGCGAGCCGTCCGAAATTCGCCGCGAGCAATGAAGGAGCAATAATCATGGGGGCGAGGCTAATGATTTGCTTTGCGGAGTCAACGAAACGGTCCGATTTCCCCGCATTTCCGATTTCCCGGACCGTCGAGCGCAATACTTCATTGAACCAATCGCCGTTTTAAAGCGCCACTCACCTCGCGTGTTGGAAGCTTTCGGCCGGAGCTTTTGATCCACAGATTTGCGCAATTTAGAAAGATCAGAATTGGATTTTTTGTCTGCGTTATCGGTTAGCACCTGAGAGTTAAGAAACTGGCCACTCGTCCCTGGCCGATCCCATTCACCTTGACCGTTCCACGCCCGCTTCACGGACCACCCGCGTCGCTCAGTTCTGTCGTTCGCCAACCACACATGGTAATTGCCTGGCGATGCCACTGCCGTTACTTTTCAGATCATGAAATTACAAGAAATCCAAAACGAGGCATTGTCATTGAGTGATGAGGATCGTGCGGCCCTCGCGCTGTCATTGCTCGAGACGCTAGCAGTTTCGGAAACTGACCTCAGTGATGAAGAGGCGTTGCGACGCGACGCGGAGATGGAGAGTGGCAAGGTGAAGCCGCAGTCGCACGAGGAATTCGTTCGGCGTGTTCAGCAAGCGCGAGGCAAATGACGGTGGTGTACCACCCCGCAGTACAGCGGGAAGTCACAGCGGTGTTGCGGCGTTATGACCGCCAAAATCCAAAGTTGGGTGATGCATTTTGGGCGGACTTGATGCAGATGATAGAGAGGGCGCGGCACACGCCTGAGCGATACCGTCGATTTGTAGGTGAGCTTCGGCGAGTGAATTTATCAAGGTTTCCGTATCATTTTTTATACCGCAGTGTTGTCGGTGGGATTCGGGTTACGGTGCTCCGACATCATCGCCGGCATCCAGCATATGGAATCAACAGGCGATAAGGCCCAACAGTAAAGGCTGTATTGCTGCGGAGCGAAGCGGAGCCAGGAACGACAGCCTTCGTTGAACAAGTCCGCATTTTGGTGAGACCACGCCAGTGCCAACCTTGCGCATCGCCGATGACGCTTGTTTTTGCCGCGCAGCACCACTGCCTTCTCCCGCGCAGTCCATAAAAACGGCGGACGCAGTTCGCTCATTTTGGAGTGCGGTGGCAAAGCGATAGCGCGACACCGCTTTTGGCCGACGCCAAACGCGTTCGATATTCGACACGCGCAACCGCCGCGCTGGCGATGTTCGGGTTGGGATTGGAGTTTGACGCGGAAAATGAATTGCAGTTGAGAATGGAGGCCGGATTTTACTATGCTCCGCCCGTGCCGCTGCGAAGAGAATCGACCCGTGGTCCAAATGCTCAACCAGTCCCTCGCCGCGCTGTGCGCTCGTTCAACCACATCACTGGGCCAAACACGAGAGGGCCGAGTCAGTTTGCAATTCGAAAATCACTGACTGCCGGCGTCGGTCAATTCGACCGATAACCGACAACAATAGTATGAACGCTGCAAGATCAAACACACAAACAGGTGGTTCGCAGGCCGTTGGCTCTCTCGCGAGCTTATGCGTGCTCCTCTATTTCTTTGGCCGCGCGTCGCTCAAGAGATTTCCCTCAGACCTGCAGCACACCGCGTCGAACGTCACAGAGTGGATTCTGATCGTTGCGATCGTGTGCGCCGGGGTGCATTTGGCCTATGGGCTCGTTCGCTGGTTTTCATCGCGCAGAGCGAGGCTTGTATGACGCGAGAGCTGACAAGAATTGCTCTAATGCTGCGGACCGAAGCGGAGCCAGTAACGACAGCATTGGTTGAACAAACCGGGAGATTGGCGAGCCCACGCCAGTGGCAACCATACGCATCGCCGATGACGCTTGTGTTTGCCGCGCTGGCCTCACTGCACGCTGCCGGCGCAGTCCATAAAAACGGCGGACGCAGTCCGCTCATTTTGGAGTGCGGTGGCAAAGCGATAGCGCGACACCGCTTTTGGCCGACGCCATACGCGTTCGAAATTCGACACGCGCAACCGCCGCGCCGGGGATGTTCGGGTTGAGGTTGGAGATTGACGCGAAGCATGAATTGGAGTTGAGCATCGAGGCGGGATTTCGCTATGCTCCGCCCGTGCCGCTGACAAGAGAATCGACCCGTGGTCCAGACGCTCAACCCTTCCCTCGCCCCGCAGCGGCTTCGTTCAACCAGACGCTGCAGACGAACTGCCGCCCCGCTTCTCCGCTCGATGTAGGGCGGGAATTCTTAGTTGAACAAGCCCGGAGTTTGGTGAGAGAACGCCGGCCGGCAATCTTACACCCCGCCTATGGCACTTGTGTTTTGCGCGTTGGCGTCGAGAACCGATACCCGATCCCGATCGAATTTTGGCTGATGATCGGGTGGTCGGATCGGTCTTTCCACAGGCCAATGCCCTTACCAGGACCCTTTCCCAATAGCCGAACCTCGTGTTGAATGATCAAATGACAAGCTGCACAGAAGTAACAAGTGGAGTTCATCGTGGTGTTTTGTGGGTGGATTGTTTTGTTGTTTCATGGTCCTCCGCTGGCTTGACTTGGCGACGGCAATATAGAAGAATCGCTTTACATTCAAGCGAGGCCCTCTCGAGGAGTCGTTAAGAGGGTCAAGCTCGCGCCGGCCGGGCCGGTCGATAAAGTTCATCCGCCGACGCTGGGAAGCTCAGGCCGGACAGGCAGTCGTCAAAGCGACTGATCGTTAGAAGACCTGGTCCGCCGGTGCGGAAAACCAAGACACGGATCGCGAAAAAGGGCAGCGGTCGCCATTCAAATCAGATGGCAAATTTTTCGCGGCGGCGAATGATCTCACTGCGTTTTCCTCGCCACCCGTGAATAACTTCAGATGACCTATATCCGTCGTTAGCAGACACAGCAACCGTCATGCACCAAAGGACCTCCATGAACTTATGAAAACAATCCAACACCTCCTTCTTCTCTCCCTGCTTGTCGCAGCCAGCGCACTAGGTCAAGAGCGTTCGCTAGGAATTACGAACAAAATGGATCTCAAGCCAGGCCAGTCTTGGCTACACCCGAGAACCGGGAAGCGCATGGTCTTTGTGCCATCAGGCTTCATCAGCCTGCGACCGGGCTTGAAGGCTGTCTCAGAATTTGGTGGTTCTGGTGGCATCAAAGGCCGCAAGAACGGAAAAGAGGTGCAGTTCTCCAAATTCCTTGCCATACCAGCCCAACCTGCCTACGTCACAGGATTCCTCATGGACGAGACCGAGGTCACGGTCGCAGACTATCTGCGGTTCATTCGCGCCTCCGGCGCGCCACTGCCGAAGGATTGGAACGGGAAAGAACCGCAAGAGAGAGAGCAGACGAATGCCGTGAAGATTTCGTATAGCGAGGTTCTGGCCTACACGAAGTGGGCAGGTCTGCGAGTCCCCTCCATTTACGAGTTTTGCGCCGGGATGGCGGACAAGAATGGTCATTTCCCGTGGAGTGACGACGCCAAGGATATTGAAAACGGCAGTGCGAAAGATGTATCGCCTGTCGGCATCAGAGACTTGCTTCATGGGGCATTTGAGTGGGGGCTTGAAGAGAACATGGAACATTGGCGTCTAGGCTTTTGGCTCATGCCATTGAGCGGAACGGAGAAGCCGAAGGATGTAGAGGTCGTCGCCAATGCGTTTGAACCAGATTTCCCGCTCGGATTTCGATGCGTTGATGATTCAGTTTCCCTGCCCGACCTTGCCACCACTCAGAACACATCCACAACGTTGACCAGAAAAGTTCCAGACACATTTCTGTGTTCTGTCACGATTACGAACGCACTCGCCGACGATACCGAGGTTCTGCTGAGTGATGGTCACCGATTTTCTATGAGAGCCAAGTCCAGCCAATCTGTAGAATTGCCTATTGGCTCATATCTGGTGACGTACCGAGTCGGAGCGAGTGAAGCGCAGGCCTCGCGAGTCATTCACGCGTTGCTGCATCCGGGGCCTAAATTTCTGGGAGCACGAGAGTATCGGTGGACGTTGACATCCACAGCGGGGGAAGCTCAGACAAAAATGGATCGAGTAACAGCAGCAGACAAGACGTTGGCAGGGTCAACTCGGACACAGCAACCAAGCACTGACGTTGTCGCGAGAAAATCTGATTGGGATGCCAAACCTGCCAATTGGCCGAAGTATTCTGAGGAGCTTCATGGACGTATGGAAGTGCGCGTCAGAAATCCAAATGACTTTAAAGTGAGGGTTGGCCTGCGCTCCGCTGGCAAGGGTAAGGATTTCACTGTGAGTGCCAATGGAACCGAGTCGGTCAGAGTTCCCAATGGTCGCTACGACATCTACTTTCAGTACGCGAGTGACCCGGACGGACTTTACGAGGGTGATAGTTTCGCTCTGAGTAACAATGGGGTAGAGATTCAGATTGTCAAAGTAGTCAACGGAAACTACGGAATTAGAAAGGTGAGGTGAAACGACCGGCTAACACTAATGGCTGTATCGCTGCGCAGCTTACTAGAGGTTCTGTGTCGCCAAAGCAAGTGGCTGATTTGCAAGCAGGTTGAAAAAGGCTTGGGCTGTTTTTTTGGGCGTTAGGAGCGATTTTTGGCCCTGTTTTTCAGCTCTAATCGCTGTTTGGGAGTGATCGGTGCCAATTCACCAAAAGCCCGGAGGGCGACAGAGTCGTGGGAACGCATCAATGGATCAAAAACTCCCGCGGCATGAAAACGCGGCCCCGGAGCGCAACTCTCCGCTTCCGCCTCTGCGGTGAAAAAGTCCGGAAGGAATCCCGGAAAAAAACCGCCGGGACGCAGAGGTGCAGCGAAGAATGAAAAGCCTCGCCCTCCAGCAAAGCGAAAGTTACGAAGCGGCAGTCAAAGCTTCTTTCGTCCTTCCGTCCTCGCCGTGCGCCAAAAGTAACTGTTACCCGAGGGGGGATTCGTTGTGCCAAAAGGGGTGTTACCCGATGGCTGTGTTGTTTTTGGTTTTGGTCTTCTGTGAATTGGTAAGTCTTGGCGCGTCGGATAGCGAGATAAAATGAGCAGGGGGGCGGCTGTCGAGCCCCAGCTCGCGCCCCCCTGCGGTCGAACGGGTGAGGCCAAGGGAGGGGGTACGGGGGAGGGTGAGTTATTCACAGTTGGCCTTGCTGGCTTGTTTGATCCTGCGTGCTCCGTTCAAGGGCGCAGTTGCCGCACTGCATCAATCTCCTTCAAACCCCGGGCCAGGAGTTTCTGGAGAGCAAACGGATTCAGGCTAGCCTTCTCTTCCTTCAAGCGTTGCTTGGTTTTGGCACTGACTTGCGCACTCGCCAAGACTCGGGCCAGCGGCGTCTGCGCCTTGCCGTAAACGCGCCTGAGGCCCCCGGGCACGCCTGGCGTGCGCTCTTTGCGCTCCAACTTAAGAGTGGCGTGAAAGAAGTTGCGCAGCGGCCCATAGGCTGTCTGGATGAGCGTATTGATCAACGCCACCACCTCGGGATTGTCGTGCCGTTCATAGCCAAAGCACTGACGAATGTGCGTCCAGTTCTTCTGTTCGACGTGCGCATTGTCATCTTTTTTGTAGGGGCGACTGCGCGTCATGAACACCGGATTGGGCCGCTTCTGCAGCCAGCGCAAAACGTGATAGTTGAGGAACTCTCCCCCATTGTCGCTGTCCAGCCCCAATAGGGCAAAGGGCAAGCTCGCCTCCATGTCGCGCAAAGCCGCCAGAGTGCTGACTTCGCTCCGGCCCCACATGGCGCGCAGTTCGACCCACGTGGTCGCGTAGTCGACCCCGTCCACCATCCACACAAACTCTCCCGCCACGCTGCCTCCGCACAGCGCCACGGTGTCAACTTCCAGCCACCCGGCCGTGCCCTCCTCCCACACGTTGCCTCGAATGGGAATCTGCTGTCGCAGCAGCGTCCCGGGACGTGTCAAGCAACGCCTGGATCCGTGAACCCGCAGCGGCTCGAGCAATCGATCCAGGGTGCGGGCACTTGCCTCCAAGAGCTTGTCTCGGACTGCTGCTGGAATCTTGCGCTCGTGCTGCTCGTAGGCCGGAATCCACTCCGGCAACATCGCCTCCAAGCGCCGCCCGCAGGCGTAGTCGGTCGCCTGCCAGATCGGCCGCAAATACGGAAGCAAAAGCTCCGGTTCGTAGGTAATCGGACGACCCGTAATGATCCGCGGGCCATGCTCGATGGGGGCCGTCCGTAATGCTCGAATCGCCGCCTTCCGGTGATAGCCCAGGAGCGCCTGGGCCTCATCCAGCAGCTTGCGTTTGTGTTCCAGGCCAGCGTTCGAGTAACGCCGTCGCAACTTCGTTAAAACCTCTTTCCGTGTCGTCGGGCTCATGCTTTGATCCATTTCTGCCACGGTAACACTTACTTCTGGCGCAACGTATCTTTTCCCACCTCTTTACCCCCC
>JBFMDG010000071.1:0-16218 GCA_040754135.1 Verrucomicrobiota bacterium | reverse complement strand
TTCTCAAACGCGATCGCCTCGATGGAAACGACTCGGCCATTTCCACGAGCCGGGGCATTCAATTGGGCATCGAAGATCCGAAAGGATCTCAGATCACTCCGCAACAGCGGACCTGGATTCGGAATTGGTTGAACCAGTTCGAGTCGGTCCTTTATGGCGCGAATTATCGCGACCCGGTCAATGGCTACATCCGCTTCATGGATCCAGCCACGTTCATCGACGCGCATTGGCTGGTGGAGCTGGCCCGGAACATCGATGGCTACCGGCTGAGCTGGTTCATGTACAAAGATCGCAATGACAAACTCAAAATGGGCCCGGCCTGGGATTACAATCTGACCTTTGGCAATGCCGATTATCTCGACGGCTGGAGAACCAACGGCTGGTATTGGCCCTCGGTGGGAGATGCGGATTATCCCTGGTACCGCCGCATTTTTTCTGATCCCGATTTCAACCAGGCTTACATCGATCGCTGGGCCGAATTGCGCAAGGAGGTGCTCAAGACCGATCGCGTGCTGGCGCGCGTCGATGAACTGGCCGCTTACCTGGGCGAAGCGCAGGTCCGCAATTACAACAAGTGGCGCATTCTGGGGGTGGATGTCTGGCCGAATTGGTACGTCGGAAAAACATATGCCGATGAAATCAATTGGATGAAAGGGTGGATCCGCGGGCGATTCGATTGGATCGACAAGCAATACACCAATGCCCCCGTGTTCAGCCACGTCAGCGGACCGATCGAGCCAGGGTTCACGTTCACCATGAGCGCGCATCCGAACACGGTGGTTTATTACACGCTCGATGGATCCGATCCACGAGCTCGCGGCGGTTCCGTCGCTGCGGGGGCGAACACCTACAGCGGGCCGATCACTCTGAATTCCAGCGCCCGTGTTTTTGCCCGGGCCAATCGCGGCGCGGTCTGGAGCGCGCCAACCATTGCCAGTTTTTACACCAGCATTCCCCGGCTGGTGATTACCGAAATCATGTTTCATCCCGCGCCGCCTCCACTGAACAGTCCATTCACGCGCAGCGATTTCGAATTCATCGAGTTGAAGAACGCTGGCGCAACCACGCTGAACCTGGCCGGTTTCCGTTTCTCGAATGGAATCGAATTCAATTTCGCCGGCAGCAGCGTGACTTCCCTGGCGCCGGGCGAATATGTACTCGTCGTCAAAAATCGCGCGGCCTTTGTCTCGCGCTATGGCGAGTTGGCAAACATTGCCGGTGAATTCATCGGCAGCCTCGAAAACGCCGGCGAACGGATCGCTCTTGCCGGGCCGCTCGGCGAGCCTATTCACGACTTTGCCTACAATGACCGCTGGTATCCGGCCACGGAAGGATTCGGGTTCTCCCTGGTGATTGCCGATGAAAACGCGCCTTTGGATGCTTGGGCGAACGCCGCAAACTGGCGCTTGAACGCCACGCTTGGCGGCACTCCCGGCGCCCTCAATCCGATCAATACCGTGCCCGCCATCTGGATCAATGAAATCCTGACCCACACCGACCCGCCGCTCGTCGATGCCATCGAGCTCTTCAATCCGAATGCATTCGACGTGAATATCGGCTCGTGGCTTTTGACCGATGACCGTGCCGAGCCGGGCAAATACCGGATCCCGGCCGGAAAAACGATTCGCGCCCAGAGTTATTTGGTTTTCGACGAAACGGATTTTAACGTGAATCCAGGCCAGGATCCGAGCTTCACTCTCAGCTCGCACGGTGAGGAAGTTTACCTTTTCTCGGCAGATGCGAATGGAAATCTGACCGGGTTCATCGATGGCTTCAGCTTCGAGGCGGCCGCCAACGCCGTCACGTTTGGACGCCATGTTCTCAGCACCGGGGAGGTCGAATATCCGCCGCAAATCAGCCGCACGCTCGGCGCACCTAACGCCGGCATTTTCGTCGGGCCGGTGGTGATCAATGAAATCCATTACCGCAGCTCGACAAGCCGGCCGGAATTCATCGAGCTGAAAAACATTTCCGACTCGCCCATCAAGCTCTTCGATCCATTGCGCCCGACTAATCGCTGGACCATCAATGGCCTCGGATTTGAATTCCCGGCCGGCACGGAATTGCCCCCGCAAGGATTCATCGTGCTCACCGGGAATGATCCCGCCGCCTTCCGCACGCAATTCAACGTTCCCGCTGAAGTGCAGGTGCTCGGGCCTTATCCTGGTTTTCTCCAGGATGATGGCGAACGTGTGCAGTTGCAACGCCCCGATGCGCCCGATATTGAGCCGGATGGCACCGTCATCATTCCTTGGATTACGGTCGATGAAGTCCGCTACAACGATCGATCTCCTTGGCCGACAAACGCGATCGCCGCCGGCACCTCGCTCGAACGGATCAATGCGCAAGCTTATGGCAATGACCCGGCCAATTGGGCTGCGACCGATCAGGTCATGACGCCCGGCCGCGAGAATGCCGCACTCACACGCCCCATTGTTGAAGGTGTGGAATTGTTCCAGGGCAACCTGCGATTGCGGTTCACGGCGGAAGCGGGCCGTGCCTACACGATTCAGGTCAGAGACAACCTGTCTGGCAGCTCCTGGACGGATCTGGCTACCTACGAGCCTGCCCCGAATTCACGATCGATAACGCATCTCGATCCGATCACCGGTGGGCGCTCGACCCGTTTCTATCGCATCGTCACCCGGTAGGACAAGCGTCTCGCCTTTCTCTGACATTGGGCATTTGCAATCACCCCTTTGTCGAAAACTTCGTCCTAAACTTTGTCGAGCGAAAATCCTGCGACAAAGTTTGCGACAATGTTTTCGACATAGGAAAGGCAAACGCATTGGCAAATGGTTCAAACTCCAGAGCGGAAAGAACTCGGCAACTCTGCCCTTTCCCTTTTTTCTGCCACTCTGTCCTGTGCCGCGTGGGTATCCATCCAGAGGCAACCCGAAGGGTTGTCAGAAAGTAGCCGGAGATCGCAGCAACGCGGAGCCCTCCGGTAAGCGATTGATTAGTTTATCCCTTTTTCCGGGGGGTATTGCTGCGCTCAACCCCCGGCTACTGTCTGGCATCCCTCCGGGATGGCCCAAACGCACGGAAGCGTGCGATGAATGTTTTGCAATCACTCCTTTGTCGAAAACTTCGTCCTAAACTTTGTCGAGCGAAATTCCTGCGACAAAGTTTGCGACAATGTTTTCGACAAAGGAAAGGCAAACGCATTGGCAAATGGTTCAAACTCCAGAGCGGAAAGAGCTCGGCAACTCTGCCCTTTTCCTTTTTTCTGCCACTCTGTCCTGTGCCGCGTGGGTATCCATCGAGAGGCAACCCGAAGGGTTGTCAGAAAGTAGCCGGAGATCGCAGCAACGCGGAGCCCTCCGGTAAGCGATTGATTAGTTTATCCCTTTTTCCGGGGGGTATTGCTGCGCTCAACCCCCAGCTACTGTCTGGCATCGCTCCGGGATGGCCCAAATGCACGGAAGCGTGCGATGAATGTTTTGCAATCACCCCTTTGTCGAAAACTTCGTCCCAAACTTTGTCGAGCGAAATTCCTGCGACAAAGTTTTCGACAATGTTTTCGACAAAGGAAAGGCAAACGCATTGGCAAATGGTTCAAACTCCAGAGCGGAAAGAACTCGGCAACTCTGCCCTTTCCCTTTTTTCTGCCACTCTGTCCTGTGCCGTGTGGGTATCCATCGAGAGGCAACCCGAAGGGTTGTCAGAAAGTAGCCGGAGGTCGCAGCAACGCGGAGCCCTCCGGTAAGCGATTGATTAGTTTATCCCTTTTTCCGGGGGGTATCGCTGCGCTCAACCCCCGGCTACTGTCTGGCATCCCTCCGGGATGGCCCAAACGCACGGAAGCGTGCGATAAATGTTTTGCACTCACTCCTTTGTCGAAAACTTCGTCCTAAACTTTGTCGAGCGAAATTCCTGCGACAGAATTTGCGACAATGTTTTCCGACAAAGAGAATGACAGGCGAGACGCCTGTCCTACGCTCGCCGAGCGCTGTTCCAGGGGAGCTGATCTTCGACCCTCGACGCTCGACAGTTTTCCGACAAAGGACTGCCCATCGAAAAATGCAAACAAACGCGAGTAAAGGCGAGACACCCGTCCTACTGGATCCACTTCTTGAAGCGCGCGAGCAAATCCGTGTAGGTCTCCACGGCTTCAAATTCTGGAAACTGTTCCTTGATCTTTTTCGGCGCGTGGAACAGGTAGGCCACGTCCGCCGCTTTCAACATCGCAATGTCGTTGAACGAATCTCCGGCTGAAATCACCTGATAATTCAGGCTGCGCAGAGCCGCGACCGATTGCTGTTTCTGCTCCGGCTGGCGCAATTGGTAGCCGGCCACGCGATCATTCTCGACGATCAACCGGTTGCAAAAAAGCGTCGGCCATTCGAGCTGGCGCATGAGTGGCTGCGCGAATTGCTCGAAGGTGTCGGAGAGGATGATCACCTGCACGATGGACCGCAGTTCCCGCAAAAAATCGAGCGCCCCGTCCAGCGGGCGGAGCGTAGCGATGACAGACTGAATATCCGCAAGCTTGAGCCCATGTTGATCGAGAATGCGGATGCGGCCTTTCATGAGGACATCGTAATCGGAAATGTCGCGTGTCGTCAGGCGCAGCTCGGGGATGCCGGTTTTTTCAGCGACGGCGATCCAGATTTCCGGGACCAGCACGCCTTCCAAATCCAAAGTAACAATCGACTGTTTCACTGCGCGAGTTTTTCAGGATTCCTTCCTGGTGTCCAGCGAGGGCGTGGCCAGGCTCGAAGAGTGTTGAAGCGCAGTTTTCATGATTTCTCAATGATTACCCTGTGAATGGAGCTGGATGCCGCTTAAGCAGTGAAACGCTCAAAGATTCTCTACTGAGAAAGCAATCCACCCCAGCTCACTCCCGGGAATTGCAATCTCGATGCTGTCCGGACCCACGAATCCCGCAGCGGGAGTGTAGGTCAGGTTAGGGAGCGTGCCTGTGATGCTGCCGTGGAGTGGACCTCGCGTAATGGTGGCGTTGGTCACGCCGTTCGGTTGCTCGCGGCTCGTAACGAGGAATGAGATCGCGCCATTGCTGGAGAGCGAGTGGCATTCTGACTTGAGTTCGTCCGCCACGGTGCGCTCAGTTTCTTCAGTGCGGACAGTGATCAGTTTTGTTGCGGAAAGCGGCTCAGTGCCACCGCTGGAACCGACCTCTTCCAAGGTGAGTGTCACTGTGCCGATATTCTGGGCGCCGGGAAATGCGATCAGACGTCCGGAATCTCCACTGAACAGGTTGTTCAGCGACGCCAGAGTTCCCTCAATCTCAAGGCGCGTTGCGTTGTTCAAACTCCGGTAACTCGTCAATCCGGGGCCGCCCAACAGAAAAATGCGATCGAGATCTTGCGACTGGATCGTGAGCCGCATCACATCACCATCCGCATCCACATCCGCGAACTGCGCGTCGCTCAAAATTGCTGGAATGACCGCTCCGTCTTCAACTGAGCGCGAAGCGAACACCGTCGAACTGGCCGTAATGGCGGGCGCATCGTTCACCGGCGTGACCGTGATCGTCACCGTCAATTGCTCCGGGTAATGAAAACTTTTGCTGTCGAAGAGATCGTATGTGAAGGAATCTGTGCCGTGGAAATTCGAATCGGGCACGTAAGAAAACTTCCAGCCGGTCTTATTGCCCGATTCCGGAAATATGGAGAGCGACTTCACCTCAATACCGGAAGGACTGAAGAGTTTCCCATGGCGCGGTATCGAAGTGAAGATGATCGACAATGTCTGGGTTGCGTCGGCATCCTGGGCGTCGAGTTTCAGGTCCAACTTTGAATCTTCCTGGCAAACCATTGGATTCGGCGACGGCGGCAAAGGTTGCGGGGGATGGTTCACCAATTGGACAGAAATGATTTCCTTCACCACAGGCGAGGAGGCGAGCCCATCACTGACCTGATATTCAAAGTCGCAATAGTACCAATTGACCGCGTTGAGAACCGGGGTCGCAGTCACATCGCCGTTGGGCGCGTAGGTGTAAACCGTCGTGGGAATTTCCGTGATCGTCTCCGACCCCCAATCGCCGAACGAGGCGGTGTAAAACCAGAAATATCCCTTGAAGGATGGATTCTCCGGCGTGATTTCGGTGCTCGGGCCATTGTTGTCCCGGAATAATTTCCCTTTCGATGGGAATCGGGTCACGGTCACCGTCAAGCCCGACGAATCGATGTCGCTCACGTTCAGCCCAAAGCGAACTGGTATGAAGGTGTTTTTCACGAACAATTCTTTGGTGTTCGCCATCGGCGGATCGTTCACCGCTTGAATCGCGATTAATTCGTTGCGTTCGGGACTGGTGGCTCCAGACGGATCCTCGAGATAGTAGGCAAACCCATCCAGCCCGACGAGATTAGGATCCGGTTCGTACCAAACGAGGCGGTCTGGGTGCGTCACAAGATGCGGTCCTGCGTCCAGAATCGCCGGGCCACGATTCGTCGTCCAAACACCATCGCTCTCGATGACCGTGACCTGGTAGAGCTTGCCTCGAGAGGCTGGGATGGTGATTTTCGCGAGGAGAGGATCCCCATCCGGGTCGCTGCCAGCTAATTGGAAAATCAACGGAGTGTCTTCCATCGTTGTGAGCGACGGGCTTCCAACAATTGGCGCATCATTCACAGGATCGACTTGAACCGAGACGGTGGCCACGCTCGAGTCCAATTCGCCATCGTTGACCTGAAATGTGAAACTGTCCGTGCCATTGAAGTCGGCCGCTGGCTGATAATTCAAGTTGGGCGGTGTCCCGGAAAGATGGCCATGAGCCGGGGCGCTCACAATCGTGAAATTCAATGCGCTGTTTTCCACATCGCGAGCCTGCAGAGTGATGGCCACGGCCGAATCTTCCTCCGTGCTTATTGAGGCCGATTCCGCGCTGGGCGCATCATTCACTGGATTGACTTGAATCGAAACAGTTGCCACGTTAGAGTCCAATTCTCCATCGTTGACCTGGAAAGTGAAACTGTCTGTGCCATTGAAATCGGCCGCAGGCTGATAATTCAAGTTGGGCGGTGTGCCGGAAAGATGACCATGAACCGGGGCGCTCACAATTGTGTAATTCAATGCGCTGTTTTCCACATCGCGAGCCGGCAGTGTGATGGCCACGACCGAATCTTCCCGCGTGTCTATTGAGGCCGATTCCGCGCTGGGCGCATCATTCACAGGATCAACTTGAATCGAGACGGTTGCCACGCTCGAGTCCAGTTCCCCATCGTTGACCTCGAATGTAAAACTGTCCGCGCCGTTGAAATCGGCGGCTGGGTGATAACTCAAGTTGGGCGGTGTGCCGGAAAGCGTGCCATGCCCTGGCGTACTCACAATGCGAAACGTCAATGTGTCGCCTTCCGCATCTTTCGCCTGCAACGTCAGTGTCAATGGCGCATCTTCACTCGTGTGGGCCAGTTGAGCTTCCGCCTGGGGCGCTGTGTTCATGCGAGCAACGTCGATGACGACCGTGGTGTCGGTGCTCTCGAGCGCCCCACGCACCGCGCGGTAAACAAAACCATCCTGACCGTGGAAACCGCGATTCGGCGTGTATTCGAATGATCCATCAGAATTCAGCGCAAGCGCTCCATGTGCAGGACCCGAGACCAGCACGGCGGTGAGATTCTCAATCTGACCATTGGCATCGTTCGCCAGAACGCCAGGAGCAGGAATACTGAGGCTCTGAGTCGCGTGGTAATTATCATCCACGCTGACGATGATCGTGATGGGGGCTTGGACACAGGCATAACCGGGCGTGGGCGGCTGATTCTTTCTGGCCGGTCGAATGTCCTGTCGGCCCGCTTTAGTCGCTGCGACCGCGCAGTCCAATCCGATTTGCAAACCGCGTTCGAGCAGCGGCGCATGTTGAAAAAAGATTTTGAACTGCTGACATTGCCCTCGCTCGAGTTCGAGATGCTCGAAGCGCAACCCCGAGAGCTGGGTGTTCGGATCGAGCTGCACAAACACACAATCCTCAAGCCCAGTCAGCGCTGGACTGACTTCCCAACCTTCGACCAAATCCATGACCGTCAAATCCTCGGGCAACCCGGAGAGGAGCGGATCGAGATTGAGGATCCAATATCCCAATGCTGGACTTTTTGGCGCCGAACCGGTGTTGCAGATTTCGTACGCAAACTCAACGCGCCCGTCGTCCAACAACATGGCTCGCAGCAATTGAATGCTGAATTCCCCGTTGCCCGTGATGACCTGGCTGGAATCGCAGCTTTGGCAAGTGCTCTTTAGATTGGCTACGCCCGCCGCGCCGCTGCCGGCCGGCGGCGCGTAAGATGCCGCTGGAACCGGCAGCGACATTGATATCCAGAGGACGAGCAGCACCACGATCGCCATACAGTGGACAGTGCCTTGATTGACGATGCTGTTGAGCAATGCGCCCAGAGATATTTCTGTGATTGGGTGAAGCGGTTGACTTGTTGTCTGCATTGTTCTCTCCTGCGGTTGAGGGCTATTGTTGTTCAGTTCAGTTCCGGTCGTTATTTCCCCATGCGCCGCACCGAGTGATTTTGGGCCAAAAAATCCACGAAAGAGAGACCAGCGAAGGAAAAAGAAATTGAGGCAAAGAAATTGAGAAGATCGAAAATCAGCTCTTAATTCGCGGGCTGCAATTTATTGGCCGGACGGCTGCGAGTGGCATACTGATGGCCCTGAGACAAAGTGCTTCTGGCAGCACTGGCTCTGATCCAGCCATATTCAATCTCAATCGTTTTGAATTTCCTCGAGGCCTGGCAACCGCCAAACGCGCAAGTGACCCGCTGGTGTGGGCGGATCAAGCAGCAGAATGCGGCCGTTCGGCGACACGATTCCCTGCGTCAGCGGACTGTGTGACAACAAATTGAGCATCTCCTGTCCGGTCGCCAGATGCCACGCCCGCAGTGAACCGGCGTCATCCGCCGCGAGCAGCGTCCGCCCATCTGGAGTGAAATCGATCACGCGCACCCCGCCCAGATGTCCGCTCAAGGGCGGCATCGCTTCTTCGCCTGTGGCCGTAATCCACAATCGGATTCGCCCATCCCAGCTCGAGGAAGCGAGCCAGCGTCCATCGGGTGAAAAAGAGAGAGCGTAAATATGCCAGCCATGGCCGCGCAAACGGTGGGTTTCGCGCTGCGCCGCGACATCCCAAAGGCTGATTTGATATCCGGGGGTGGCGTGAGCAAAGAAGCGGTTGTCCGGCGAAAAAACCGCGCGGCTGAATTCCCACCAGCCAGTTTCAGGAAATGGAGCGAGTTTCGTTTCGCGCTGGCCAGTAGCTGTATTCCAAAGAGCGCCTTCTCCACTGTTCGGATCCCGGATTGCCAGATGTTTGCCATCCGGGGAAAGTCGCAGCGGCAGAACCGTGCGATTTGTCACGTGAAGCGTCTGTTGAAGTTGATTTGCAGCCAAATCCCAGAATTCCAAAGCGCCGTTGGTGCGCGCAATCCAGGCACAATCCTCTTGAAGCACCAACGCGAGTTGCACGCCATCCGCCTTCCATGCGGAAGCAACCGGCACACGCAAAGATCGAATGAGATGGCCATCGTCCAAATCCCATTCTTCAATCGCGCTGCCATCGCGCCGGAGCATGCGCACGCCGCGAGAATCCGGAGTAAACTCGAGCAGTTGCGCGCCGGCGTTGCCGAATTTCAGCCAATGGTTGTCCTCGTGACGCGGGATCGAATCCCATACGCGAGCAGTGCCGTCCTTGCCCGCCGAGACCAACCAGCGACCGTCGCGCGAAATCTCCAGGCCCCAGATTTCATTTTTATGGCCTTTGAGAATTCCGGAATTCGTTAACCGAACTGGCGCAGGCGGAATGGTCGAGGGCATCTCCCAAAAACGAATGATTTGATCCCCTCCGCCACTGATTAACCGCCGGCCATCGATGGAAAATGCCAGGCCGAAAAGCCAACTGGAATGAGCATTGGTTTGGGCCACCAGCCTCTGAGATTGCAAATGCCACAGAAGCAGCGCGCCACCACTATCTCCGGCCGCAAGCCATTGGTCGTCCGGCGAGATCGCCACCGAAAGTGGCCGGCGCAATTCCCTAAACTCATGCGTCCGGGTTAGCTTGGGCAGATCCCACACCTCGACGCGGCCACTGCGCGAAACACACAACCGCCGGCTATCGGCCGAGAATGTCAGCCGCGTAATTCCGGTGAGATTCGTCCCCACGGTCGTAATCGTCCAATCCGCTGTATTCCAGAGACACAGCGATGCGCCGCGCCCGCCAGCGAGGGTTTGTCCATCAGGAGACCAGGCGAGGCAGTTCGCAGCTCCTGGTGATTCATGCACGATCTTCCAATCGGCGCGCTCCCGAATGACCATTCGATTTGTCTCGCTGACCGCCAGCCAGCGCCCATGCGGAGCCCAGGCGAGACCGTGCATGTTGGGCGTTCCCTCGAAATGAGCCACAACCTTGCGTGTGGCGATTTCCCAGATGCGGGCCTGACCATCGATGCCACCCGCCGCCAGAAAACGGCTGTCTGGTGAGAGCGTGGCCGCGTTCATGACGCTCTCCTGGGTGAAGACATGCCGGGCTGCATTGCGACTCGCCTGCCAAAGGTATCGCCATTCAATCCCACGCAAATCGGCCTCTCCGGCAACGGGAAACCAGCGCTCAAGCAATTCCACCGTCCGGCCGACGTTATTCTCCAGCAATGCAATGTGCGCGACTTTCATGTCGGCAGCATAGGATCGCAGACGCAATTCGCGGACAGCTTCGCGCGCCACGGCCGATTGAGTTTCAGCCACAGTCAATAACCGGCTCTGTTCCTGTTGCACCTCGCGTTCGCGCATGAACATCCAGGTCGATAAGCTCGCGACTACGGTCAGAGCGATCATGACCGTCGATGCGGAGGCAAAAAAGAGGCGGTTGCGCCGGATACTCTTTCGCATCCGATACCAGGTGCTGGGCGGGCAGGCGGAAACGGGTTCGTTGATCAGATGCCGCTCGATATCCTTGGCAATGCCGTTGGCTGTTTCGTACCGGCGGGTTCGGTCCTTCTCCAGGCATTTCATCACAATCCAGTCAAGATCTCCTCGAATGCTGTGAATCAATCGCAAACCTTCAATGCGTCGCCGCTCAGCCGTGCGCGTCAGGTCGTCTTGCGGCAGTTTGCTCAAGCGGGTCGATGGCCGCGCCGGTTCGCATTCACGAATGGTGCGCCGCACTTCGTCGAGGCCGGCACGCATCAACTCCTGCGCATCGAACGGGGTCCGCCCGGTTAACAATTCATAAAGCAGAACGCCCAGGCTGTAGATATCGCTGCGTGTATCGATATCCAGGCTGCTCATCTCCGCCTGCTCCGGACTCATGTAAACCGGGGTGCCGATAAACGCGTGAAACTCCGTGAAAAGAGTTTTGTCGGTGAGCCGATGCTCCATGGCTTTGGCGGTGCCGAAATCAATGACTTTGGGCACAGCCGCGCCATCATTGACGGTGACGAGAACATTGGACGGCTTGATATCGCGATGGATGATTCCCTTTTGATGCGCATGCTGGATGGCGCGACAGACGTTCGTGAAGAGAGCAAGGCGTTCGCGCGTATTGAGCTGCTGCTCATCGCAGTATTCGGTAATGCGCACGCCGCGCACCAGCTCCATTACGAAGTACGGTCGCCCCGTCTCGGTCGCGCCGGCATCAAAAACCCGGGCAATATTCGGATGGTCCATCATGGCCAATGCCTGGCGCTCGGCTTCAAACCGCGCGACCACACTGCGCGTGTCCATTCCGAGCTTAATGATTTTGAGCGCCACACGCCGCCGCACAGGCTCCTCCTGCTCCGCCATATACACCACACCGCAGCCACCTTCCCCGATTTTTTGCAACAATTTGTACCGGCCGATCCGGTCTCCGGGCTTTTCCGTGATCGGCACTTCCGATCCGGTCGCGGGAAGATCGGGCAAAAATTCGTGCGCGGTCTCATGCGCGCGCAGCAAGGCCTGAACGCGATCGAGCAATTCCCTCCGGCCGGCGCAGGCTTGCTCGAGAAATGCCGAGCGCTCCGCTGCAGATTCAATGTCGAGCGCCTGCTCGAAGAGCTCTTTGATGCGACTGGGTTGTTGCATGATGGCCACGAGAGTTCAGCTTTGAATACAATGCGCCGCGGAGTTCATGATTGGGCCAAATCAATTCGATTGGATCGCGCAACAGGGAGGGGGACCTGTTGGTCGCATCGTCCGACGAGCGGTGCAGACTGAGCTAAAGAGTTTTCTTAAGCTCTTCGAACAACCAAGCCCGGGCGTACGCCCAGGTGCGTTTGGCCGTGCGTTCGGATAAACCAAGCATCCTGGCGGCTTCCAAATTCGACAACCCCGCGAAAAACCGCAGCTTGATCAATTCCGCGCCAAGCGAGTCTTCACCGGCGAGTTTGTCGAGCGCTTCGCTCACGGCCACCACCGCGTCATCACTTTCCGCGATGGCCACATCCAGTTGAGCGAAATCGATGCGTTGCAGGGCCCCGCCATGCTTGAGGCGATTCCGACGGCGAGCCCGTTCGATAAGAATCCGTCGCATGGCTTCGGCCGCTGCGCTGAAAAAATGGCCGCGGCCTTCCCAATGCACGGCGGGCGCGGGACCAAGCAAGCGGAGGTAGGCTTCATGAACCAGCGCGGTTGGCTGAAGCGTTTGCCCGGGAGATTCCTGAGCCATGCGATGAGCGGCCAACTTACGCAGTTCCTCGTAAACCAATGGGAGCAATTCTTCGGCGGCATGCCTGTCTCCTGATCGAATCCCATTAAGGATTTGCGTAACGTCCGACATAGCCGTGCAAAACGAACCCTAGAGACTTCGCGTGTTCAGGTCAATTTGAGGTTTTCCTCGATCACCCTTCCTTATTCGCCGACCAGATGCTCGATGTCCTCGCGCGACACAGTAAAGACATCCATATCGGATTTCACCGCGCCGAGGCTGACCAGGCATTCGGTGAACAGCTCACGTGTCCGCAATTCGAGTTCCGGCGCGCCAAGCGTGGTCATGCACTTCAATATCTGAGTCCCCTTGCGCACGTGCGTCCGCTCATCGGCGCGTATGAAATCCGCAATGTGCGCCAATAACGCATCCTGACGTTCACGCGCCGTGTCGATCAGCCCGTTAATGGTTTTCAAAACTCCCACTTCGCCAAACAAATTGATCTCGGCCATGGCGAACGCCGGATCCATCGGGCCGCGGCAGGTCGAGCCCGTCAGCCGGTTGCGCAATTCGAAGGGATCGTACCCGGCGGCTTGCAATGCCCGATGCCCGATCTCGGTGTGGCGCGCTTCGTCCCACGTGATCCGCGCCAAATCATACTCCGCTTGAAAATCCTTGAAGCGAATGTCCCAAATAAATGTGCCGAACGCTTCAATCGCATCCACTTCGTCCCGTTGCGTGCGAATGAAGCGCAACCGTAAATTTTCGTACGAATCCTTGGCGAAACGCGCCTCGCCATCGGCGGTGTCGTAATCGCCCGTGTTCTTAAACGTGTCGAAACGCCCATCGCGCAATGGCACTGTTCCGCGTTGAAAAGATTGGGCCGCGATGCGCAATGGCGACGGCGCTTCCGTGCGCGGATCGGAACCGGTCACCCCGCCGATGCTGCCGAGGAGCCGTTGCAAATGCCAGCGCCACGCGCCGAGCCGCGCTTCATCAATGCCGCCTTCGATGTAAGCCGCAATCGCCAGTTCGGCCCATTCGAGCATTGGCTCGTAATCGCTCAGGATCCGGCGCAACACGCGAATCGTCGGGGCATCGGTGATCGGGTCGGTAACGTCGATATGATGTCGATACGAGGTAGCGAGGGCGCGTCCCGCGACCTGATGCATTCCGACGAGCAATTCTGGAGCGTCTTTGGCGCTGAGCATTTCCTCGATGAACCGGTCGATCTCGGCGTCGCGGAACGCATCGATATCGGCCCAGCGTTTCTCTTGTTCGTGGAGTCTTTCGCGGAAAAGGCGGGCGGCATCGGCGTGATAAAAAATGTGACGGCCCGTTTCAAGTTTCACTTCGAACTCGGGAATGCTTAATGTCCAGGCCCCGAGCGCTTGCATGAGGCGGCGTTCAAAATAAAAGAAGCGCAACAGGCGCCGCGCATTTTCTTCCACGCTGAATTTGCCTCCGAGCTGCCGCCGGTCTCGTGGGAATCGATATGGAAATGCGCGGGCCCGCTCCGCGGCGGCGGCGCGCTCGGCGGGACGCGAGAGGGTGGGAATTTCCGTGGTGTTGCCGTTCGCGTTACTTGGAAGTTGATCGTTGGTGCTCATAAGGCGGTTGTGGCGGCTGGACATAAGAGGCCAACCGGCCAAAGTAGAATTACTTGTCGCCATTTCCGGTCAAGCCTCAAGGAGAATAACCGCAACCTGTATTATCAGGCGCGACGGCGCAGAACCGGGATGGCCCAAACGCACGGAGGCGCGCGATGGATATGTTGCGATCACCCCTTTGTCGAAAACTGCGTCCCCAAACTTTGTCGGGATCTCGATCGTGTTCCCTGGCCTTCAGCCCGGGCTATCAGATCGCGAGCTTCCAATCCTATTCTGGCGACGTGCTGCAGTCGCGGCCATTCGCGCCGCGGTTCACCTTGCGGATACCCAATCAAAAATTTTTCTCCCGCGCATGGACTGAATCGGGTAATGGTAACCGGAGATGCCGATGACCTGCTCATGCCCAGGACGGTCGTCCGCCCGCAAAGAAATTTCGCGGCGCGCATTTCTTTGCCGGAGCGGTGGCGGCTTCGGACTTCTGGCGTTGGCTTCCCTCCTGGAAGCGGATGGACTGCTCGCGAAAGCTTCCCCGAACACGCAGCAATCGCCCAATCCGCTCTTGCCCAAACCGCCGCATTTTCCGGCGCGCGCTCGGAGCGTGATTTTCCTTTTCATGTCCGGCGGGCCGAGTCACGTCGATTTGTTCGATCCCAAGCCCGACCTGGTTCGCCTGGCCGGTCAGCCTATTCCCGAATCTTTTGGAGCGTTCAAAACTCGGCGCGCGGTGGCCAGGAACAAATTGCTCCCGCCGATCCGCCCATTCCGCAAACACGGCCAGTCCGGGATCGAAGTCTCTGATTTCCTTCCGCATATCGCCGAGTGCGTAGATGACATTTGTCTGTTGCGCGGTTGTCACGGCGACAGTGTCACTCATCCCGAGTCGGTCTATTTGATGAATACCGGGTCAATTTTGATGGGACGGCCCAGCTTGGGAGCGTGGGCGACTTATGGGTTGGGGACCGAAAATCAAAACATGCCGGCATTTGTTGTCATGCCCGATCCTGCGGGGTGGGTCAAAGGCGGCGCGCCGGCCTGGGGCAATGGTTTTATGCCGGCCGTTTATCAGGGAACAATTCTGCGCGGCGGCAACCCGCCCGTCTTGCATCTCAACAACCCGCCCGGCGTCAGTCCTGAGCAGCAACAAAGGACGGTAGAATTCATTAACGGCTCGAATCGCGACGATCTTCGGCGCGGCGAAGAAAATTCCGAACTGGCGGCGCGCATTGCCGCCTACGAACTCGCCTTCCGCATGCAAGCGCACGCGCCGGAAGTGGTGGACATCTCCGGTGAATCCGAACTGACGCGCCGGCTTTATGGGCTGGACCAAAAAACCACGGCCGAATTTGGCCTCCGCTGCCTGCTCGCGCGCCGCATGGTCGAACGCGGCGTTAGATTCGTGCAATTGTATTGCGGGGATACCAACGGTTGGGATGGCCATTCGGATGTCGCCGGCAACCACGCCAAACTCTGTGCCCAAAGTGATTTGCCCATCGCCGGGTTGCTTCACGATTTAAAAGCGCGCGGTCTGCTCGAGTCCACCCTGGTCGTCTGGGGCGGCGAATTTGGCCGGATGCCCATGAGCGAAGGAGCGGATGGTCGCGATCACAATCCGCACGGGTTTTGCATGTGGCTCGCGGGCGGTGGCGTCAAAGGCGGACAAGTGATCGGCGCCACGGATGCCGTCGGGCTGCGCGCTGCTGAGGAAAAAACGCACGTGCACGACATCCACGCCACGATTCTTCATCTGCTTGGCCTTGACCATACAAAGCTGACTTTTCGTCACAACAGCCGCGAGGAACGCTTGACCGATGTGGCGGGGAATATCATCCGAAAAGCCCTCACTTAATTCGGGTTCAACGGAGCGCGGCTTTGCAAGCCGCAGCAATGTGCCCGAGGTCAATACGCTTTGGGATTCTTCTCGAGCCTCCGGATAACCTGGTGCGGTTCTCAGGAAGTGTTTTCCGCGAGGGCGCGAAAAACTGCGCCCGGGGCGGGACGCGCTCCCCTAAACGGAGCGCGGCTTTG
>JBFMDG010000070.1:0-16219 GCA_040754135.1 Verrucomicrobiota bacterium | reverse complement strand
TGACGTACATGGTCTTATGTTGATAAAAGAGGACAAATCTAATTCCATGAGCAGATTGAGGGCTAGCGTGATTAGCATTCTAATGCTCATTTCGATTAGCTGTGACAAGGAGCGCAACAACAGCGCCGATCAAATTACAGATAATAATTCACTATCAGCTCAAGCTGAGACTCTAGTGCAGTTTAGTCCCAATCCAGAGCGTGGTATGGTCCCGGAGGGCGGCTTTGTGCCCGATGCAAATGCGGCAGTGCGAGTCGCTGAGGCCGTCTTAGTCGGAGTTTTAGGAAACGAGAGAATTCGTTGGCAGCGCCCATTTAGCGCAAAACTGAGCAACAATGTGTGGGTTGTCAAAGGCACTTTGCCACCCGGTTACGTCGGAGGGACTTCGAAAATTCTGATCAACAGGAGCGACGGATGCGTAGAGTATTTTTTTGATTCAAGATGAGAGGTGGCTCGCAGAGATAGGAAATAACTCGCGTTCAGGTAAAGGCGGGTTGATAGTAACGATTGATAGGCAATTGATGCGCGTCAATTTGTCCGGTGTTGTATCCGTGTACTCCAAAAACAGCAATGCATCCGCTTCACCCGGTTATTAGGGCGCCTTCGAGAACGTGGCTGCATTGCCGTTGGGGGACTGTTTTCTTGCTCGGCTTCACTCCCTATTTTGTTGTATCGGTTGGGCATGAAACGTCTGTTTGCCACGATGCTGCTCCTCCTTTGTTTTGGAGCGATGCTTTCACTCAACGCTGGCACTTCGGTTGCATCGCACGACTGGCGGAGCGCATCGGTCCGCGACGAGATTCGCCCGAAGTTCTCATTCGATCCGGCAGGCGGCCCGCGAAAAAGTGGCGCCTGGATCATTGAAACTGATGCTCGGCCTGGATTGGATGGGCGTTGGGAAAAGACTTTTTCGGTCGAAGGCGGCCGGCATTATCGATTTCACGCGTTGCGACGCATCACCAACATCGATTCACCGCGGCGGTCCGTTTTGGTGCGCCTCCATTGGCGCGATGCCCAGGGCAGGGCGGTGCTGCATGATGCGCCGAGCGCGAAAAGTTACGCGCCCGGGAAACCGCCTTTGGCAGAGCCGGAATATCCTACGGATCACAGGACCGACGCGCGGGGCTGGACAGAAGTTTCCGGCGTGTATCGCGCGCCTTCGAAAGCAAAACAGGCCATCGTCGAGTTACACTTGCGTTGGGCGCCGAATGCCAGGGTGGAATGGAGCGAGGTGGGCCTGGATGCGATCGAGACCCCTCCGCCGCGCAAAGTCCGGCTCGCGACGGTGCATTACGTGCCGCGGCACGGAAAATCGGCGCTCGAGAATTGCCGCCAATTCGTTCCCTTGATCGAAGAGGCCGCGCGGCAACGGGCCGATTTGCTGGTGCTTCCCGAAACGCTCACCATGATGGGCAACGGATTGAGTTACGCCGACGTTGCAGAGCCGATTCCCGGTCCGTGCAGCGACTTTTTTGCAAAGCTGGCAAAGGAGCATCGAATGCATCTGGTTGTGGGCCTGGTGGAACGCGATCGCCATCTGATTTACAACGTCGCCGTGCTGTTCGATGACTCGGGAAAGTTGATTGGCAAATATCGCAAAGTGGCCTTGCCGCGGACGGAGATTGAGGCGGGCATCGCTCCCGGAAACGAATATCCGGTGTTCGATACGAAGTTTGGCAAAGTGGGCTTGATGGTTTGTTACGATGGTTTTTTTCCCGAAGTGGCGCGCCAACTGAGCATTCGGGGCGCGGAGGTGATCGCCTTTCCGGTGGCAGGATGCAATCCGCTTTTAGCAGCGGCACGCGCTTGTGAGAATCATGTGTTCCTGATCAGCAGCACCTACAGCGATGTGAATCTGAACTGGATGATCTCGGCGATTTACGACCGCGAAGGCCAGGTGCTGGCGCAAGCCAAAGAGTGGGGCACAGTGGCGGTGGCGGAAGTGGATTTGAATGAAAGAGTGCTTTGGTCGAGCCTGGGCGATTTTCATGCGGAAATACCACGGCATCGGCCCGTATGGAATGCGGAGTAACGCTGGAGCGCTTCCGGGGGCCGAAACTACTTACTTGTAAGCGGGAGCGATGTTCTCCACCAGCTCTGCAAACTGCCGCCGAACACGTTCGATTGTGAAATGATTTTCGACGCGCACTCTCGCCGCGGTGGCCAGTGCGGCCATGCGTTCGCGGTGCGTGAAGGCGAATTGCAACTGTTCCAAATAAGAACCAAGTTCGCCCGGTCGAGCCAGCAGCCCGGTCTCATTGTGGGCAATGATTTCAGGAACACCGCCATTGGCTGCGGCAACGACGGGTGTGCCAATGGCCATCGCTTCGATGAGCACACGGCCGAACGGTTCCGGCTTCAACGAAGTGTGCAGGAGCAGGTCGAGATCACTCAGTGTTTGACCGATGTCTTGTTGAAAGGGGACAAAATGCACGCGGCCCGGAGGGATCTGCGCCTGGACAAATTCGCGAAGCTTGCATTCGTACTGCTGATCCTCATTGAACGCCGTGCCGACGAGCACGAAATGCCCCGACTGTTTCTTTTGCAGCCATGCCTGGGCAATCTTCAGGAAAAATTCCTGGCCTTTCCAGGGTGTGAATCGGCCGACCACTCCGATCAGCGGTTCCTCGGATGAAATGCCGATCTGCCGGCGCAACTCTCCATGGCCGGTTCTTTGATACTTCGCGAGCGGGATACCATTGGCAATGGTGACGACCTTTTGCGCCGGCAATCCGGAATCGAGCAGCACGCGCTGCGCGAAATTGGAAACCACAACAATGCGAGCCGCGTTGCGTCTGGCTTCGCGAATGAACGCGGCCCGAACTGGCCAGGAAAAGAAATCCTTCGAAATAATGTCATTCACCCACCAGATCGAAGGTCGATGCTGTGTTCGGCAGGCAATCGCCGCCGCAAAATGATCCTTGCCCGTGCAGGAAATTACCGCATCCGGCTGGAACCGAGTCAGGATGGCGTCGAGTTGCGCCGCGACCCTCTGAATTTCTTTCCAGCTTCTGAGGCCGTTGAGAATGGAAAAACTCCTCCCGGCCAAACGAAAGGTGTTGAGCCGTTCAGGCAACGCATAGTCGAACTGCTCGATGTTGCCGCGGGGGAGGGCGCGACTGAGATGTTGTCCCGCGGCGCACGCCACCGCGGGCCGCCACGACGCGGGAGGGTGTTCGAGCAATTCGACAAGATTGATCTCCGCGCCACCCAGAATGCGGCTCACGTGATCGACGAACAGAACACGCTTCGGCGCGGAGTCCAAGCTCGATGGCATGCGGGCGTGGCTGGTCCTAGGCAGCGGCGGCGCCAGCGTCTGCGTGAGCCGTCGCCGCGGAATCTGGCGCCGGGGTGATCTTGGGCTTAATAAAACCGGCCAGGATCAAGCCAACCAGGGACCAGGCGATCGCATCGTAAATAAAAATCTTGAGATTGAATGCAAAGGAATGATGCCACCAGATGACATTCCCGCCGTTGGCGAAGAGCGAGCCGATCAATCCGATGAGCAGCACGAATCCGAAACGGCCGCCATAGGTGGTCAAGTTGGGCAGAGCAGCTTTGAGCAGGAGCGCCACCAGCAGGATGCAAACAAATTCATGGAGGAAGCCGTAGATAAAAGTTTTCGGATCCATCATTGGGAGGCTCTCGCGATGCAAATGCAACTGAGCGATGGGACCGGACTTATGCAAACTTTCCAGGCGTTCCGCGTCTTGCATGGGGAAGGGGAGGAGATACACGCCGGACTGCGGAAAATGTTGCAACAATGCCTTGCCGGCTTCGATTTCGTCCGGCGCTTTTTCAGTGGATTGGTAAGGGAAGGAATTCGTCCAATAGACCGCGCCGGCAACAAACATGGCGAGGGTAGAGAGGAATATTCCGATTAACGCTTTCATAGTGGAGTGGCAATTCTGTGGTTTGGGTTGCTCGTTCTTCCAGGACGCAGCGGCTTACGGACGGTGCGTGCGATGGGCTGCTTGCTCTGGAATGGCGGTCACGTTGCCGGATTTCAGTCAAATCGTCAATGGCCAGCAATCTCCCTGATGGTGGTGGGTATCTGCGGATTGAAGAGACCGACACGATTCCCCGGGATACCTGCGTGCGCGGAGAAAAAAATCGTTTCTTGCACTTGCCATTAAAGCAGAAATTCTGATAGATAAACTCTATTCAGCGTTTATTTCCGTCTTCGAGCCAGAGCCATGTCGAAGTTGTTCGTTTCACGTGCTGGTTTCACGCTTATCGAACTCCTGATCACTTTGGGAGTGATCGGGCTGCTTGTCGGCATTGCCATCCCGGCTTTCGCCAAAGCGCGCCGAAACACCTGGGTTAAAGTTTGCATTTCCAATCTCAAAAAAGTCGAAGATGCCAAAGCGATGTGGGCTTTCGAGAATAAGAAACTAGACTCGGCCGTGCCCACAGCCGCGGACTTGGCTCCTTTCTTCAGCACCAAACGGATGCCGGCGTGCCCGGGCGGCGGCTCTTACAAGATTAAGCGCATCAGTGCCAACCCGACGTGTTCGATGGCGACCCAAGGCCACGCTCTGAGCAACTTGAACATGGACGAAGATCGCGGCGCGAGATGAGGCTTGCCGTTGCCCAGGAATTTTGCTACAACAGCCAAGCCGGTTAGACCCGCTGTTCTACTGCCATGACCGGTCTGTTGTATGTGCGGTTGCACGCCACTGAGCGTCGCGGTTTCACTCTCGTCGAAATCATGATTGTCGTGGCGGTGATCGGTTTGCTCGCGGCCATCGCCATTCCGAATTTCACCAAGGCGCGCAATAATGCGCGCGTCAAGGCTTGCATCGCAAACTTGCGGGCCATCGACAGCGCCAAGACCAATTGGGCGCTCGATAATAACAAAGATGGTTCGGTGATTCCCTCGCAAAACGACATTGTCCCTTATCTCTCGGGGCAGCGCATGCCCATTTGCCCCGGAGGCGGAACCTACAAAATCAAACGCGTCGAGAAGAATCCTTCCTGCACGCTCTACTCGATCGGTCACACCTTGAATAATCTCAATCTGGACGAGGATGCTTCCGCAGATTGATCAAGGACCGGCGGCGGTGGGTTCGGATGGATGAGTGGACGCCGCGGGGAGCGGGAGCTTTGCCGCGAGTCGATTCCAGCTCAATCGCTCGGCCAGATCGTCAAAAAGGGAATACGCCACGGGCGTGACCAAAAGGGTCAAAAGCAAACTGAGGGTCTGGCCGCCAATCACGATGATGGCGATGCCGCGGCGTTCTTCCGCACCCGGGCCGGTGCCAAGCGCCAACGGCAACATCCCGGCCACCAATGCCAGGGTTGTCATCAAAATGGGCCGCAACCGATCGCGATTGGCCTGCATGATCGCATCGAAGCGGGGCATTCCTTTGGCGCGCAGCTGATTCATCAAATCGATTTGCAGGATGGCATTTTTCTTCACCACGCCGAACAAGACCAGCATTCCGAGCGCGGAATAAAGGTTGATCGTGTTGCCTGTGGCCCAAAGCGACAAAAGCGCGAACGGAACGGACAAGGGCAGCGACAACAAGATCGTCAGTGGATGCACCAGACTTTCGAATTGCGAAGCGAGGATCAGGTACATGAAAATTACCGAAAGCAAGAAAGCCCAAAGGAATTCTCGAAAAGTGGTTTCAAGTTCGCGCCCGCGCCCCGCCACACGCGTCGTGTAAGTCTGCGGCATTTTCATCTCAGCCACGGCCCCACGCAAAGCCTCGAGCCGATCTGCCAGGGCGAATTCCGGCGCCACGGAAGCGCGCAAGCTGACCAGTCGTTGCCGATCGAGCCGATCGATTCTCGAAGCGGTTTGCGTATGCGTGACATCGACCACATTATCGAGCCGCACAAGTCCGCCGCCTTGCCTCGGGATGTAAAGGCTCAGAATATCTTCGGCATCGTTGCGATCGGTTTCGCTCAAGCGCAATTGCACGTCGTAATCGTCATTGACGGAAGGATCGCGGAATTTGGAAACGCGATCGTCGCCCCCGACCATGATGCGAAGCGCGTTGGCGATATCCGCGGTTTCGACGCCCAGGCGGGCGGCGCGATCGCGGTTGATGTCAACGCGCAGCTCCGGTTTATCGAGCTTCAATGTGGTATCGGCATCCACCAGGCCCAGTTCAGGCGCGCGCCGGCGGAGTTGCTCGGCGTAACCCAGGAGTGTTTCGAGGTCCGGACCGAGGATTGCGAAGTCAACCTCGGCCGGCGATCCGCCCAGGCTGAATGATTGAAGGTTGCGCACGGAAAGGCGCAGGTCGGGAAATTTTTTCAAACGCCGCCGCACTTCCTGCATCACGTCGCGCTGGCTGTAATTTCCTTTGAAAGCGGAGAGCGGATTGAGGTTGATCAGGCGCATCCAGGAGAAGGTGCGTTCCTGATGCGGTGCGAGCTGGATGTAAAATCGCGCGTTGTTCACATTGCCGAGCAACCCGCCGCCGCCAATGCTGGTGAGGATGAGCCGGACGCCCGGGATTGCCCGCACTTCTTTTTCGACTGCCAAAGCCGCTTGGATCATGGCGGGCAAACTCGTGCCTTCGCGCGCGGTGATCGACATCTCGAACTCGCCTTCGTCCACGTTGCTTGGGATGTACTCCTGGCGAACCAGTTTGTAGAGCGGCACCGACGTCAGAACCACTAACAGGGCCACAACCACTACACCGCCCCGGTGCCGGATCGAATAGCCCAGCAAACGCGCATAAGCGCGATCGAGGTAACCATAGAAGCCGCGACGCGACCGCGCGCTGTGACCGGAGGCTTCACCTTCTCCGCCGACATGCAGGAGCCGCGCGCTCATCATTGGGGTGAGCGTGAATGAAACCAGCAGACTGACGAGGACGGCCACCGCTGCGGTCAAACCGAACTGAAAGAGAAAGCGTCCCGAGATGCTCGACATGAAAGAGACGGGGACAAAAATCACCACCAGGCTCAAGGTCGTGGCCATGACGGCCAGGGCGATTTCCTGCGTGGCCGAATGCGCCGCCTCGAACGGATTCATCTTCTTTTCTTCGACATGCCGGAAAATGTTTTCGAGCACGACGATGGCGTCATCGATGACGATGCCGACCATGAGCACCAACGCGAGCATGGTGACGCTGTTCAACGTGAAGTTCAGCGCCCACATCATGCCGAAGGTGGAAATCACGGAGGTGGGAATGGCGATGGCGGCGATGAAGGTGGCGCGAATGTTTCGCATGAAGGCGAGAACCACGATGCTGGCGAGAATGCTGCCGAGGATCAGGTGGCGATTGATTTCGTGCAACGCTTCGTAAATGTAGCGGGACTGATCCCGCAAGATTTCGAGGCGGACATCGGGTGGCAGTTGCGCCTGCACTCCCGCCAGCTTTTCCTTAATTCCTTCGATCACGGCCACCGTGTTCGCTCCCGATTGCCGGCGAATTTCCAGTGTCACGGTGGGAGTGCCGTTCAATCGCGCCACGGAACGTTGTTCTTTCGTCCCATCTTCAGCCCGGCCGATGTCGCGAACGCAAATCGGTTTGCCATTCACATGGGCCACGACCAGATCGTTGAAGTCTGCGGGATGAATGATTCGTCCTTGCGTGCGCAGCGTTTCCTCGCGCAAAGCGCCGGTCACATTGCCGCCGGGAATGTTGGCGTTTTGACGGACGATGGCCTCGCGCACCATCGTGATGGGAATCTGATACGCCGCCAACCGGTCGGCATCCACCCAAACATTGATGGCCCGTTCGAGTCCGCCGACGACATCCACTTCACCGACACCCTCCGACCGCTCGAGTTGAACTTTGACGATTTTGTCGGCGATTTCCGTGAGTTCGCGCAGGGAACGATCTCCGGCAACAGCGACCGTCATGATGGGCGAAAGGTCATTGTCGAACTTGGCAACCACGGGCGGATCCGCTTCGCGCGGCAAATCGCGCAAAACTGTTGCCACGCGGTCCCGCACATCCTGCGCTGCAATATCAATGTCACGATGCAACTCGAAAGTGACGGAGACGAAGGAATTGCCCGCGCCTGAAATCGAACGCAGTTCTTTGATACCTTGAACGGTGTTGACGACTTCTTCGATTGGTTGCGTGACCTGGGCTTCCACCTCGGCAGGCGAGGCGCCGGGTAGTCGGGTGCTGATGCGCACCGTGGGCAGATCAATGGAGGGATATCGATCGACGCCCAGTTTCACATAACTGGCTGTGCCCGCGACGACCAGAGCCAGAATGAGCATCGAGGCAAAGACAGGCCGGCGGATGCAAACATGAGCGAGCTTTTGCATCGGCGGTTATTTGCGAATTTGAACGGGCTGGCCGGGTTGCAGATTCCCGGGATTCAAAACCACGAAATCTCCTTCTTGCAGTCCTTGCACAACTTCCACCAGATCTCCCGAACGCCGGCCAGTGGCGATGGCGACCTCATCGGCTTTACCCTGGCGAACGACAAAAACTTTTTCCAATCCGGCAAACGTGACGACCGCGTTGGTGGGCACCGCCAGGGCCGGACTGTTTTCCTGAACCACAATTTCGGCGCGGGCAAACGAGCCCGGGCGCAATGTGCCCGGATTGGGAACATCCGCCTCGACCCAAAGCATGCGTGTGATCGCGTCGAGCGCCGGACTCAAGCGGGTGACTTGCCCCGAGTAAACGTTGGTGCTGCCTTCCAGGCGCAGGACGACTTTCTGATTCAATTGGACCTTGGCAGCGTCACGCTCGGAAACTTCCAATCGCAACCGAAGTGGATTCATTCTCACGATGGTCACCACCGGCGAGCCGACGGGAAGGTATTCGCCGAGGCTGGCGCGTCGTTCCTGAATGGCTCCGGCGAACGGCGCGCGAATGGAAGTGTTCTCGTGTTCCTGACGCGCGATCTCGAGTTCAGCGCGTCTTTGCGCGACTAATGCCTGCCGGTTGCGCACCTCGATGAGCGCATCCTGATATTTGCTCGAAGCGACCTCGAACGCGGCTTGGGCGGTATCCAATTCCGATCGGGAAATGACGCCTGTGACCGAAAGTTGCATGATCCGGTCGCGATTGGCCTTGGCTTCGTCGAGCACGGCGCGCGCCTGTCGAACGGTGCTGGTTTGTTCAGTATCGATCGAGTCTTCGGTGCCGCTCAAGTCGAGTCCGAGCCGGGCTCGGGCTTGCGCCAACAGCGCTTCGCTTTGTTGAACTTTGAGGGCGTACTCGCGGGAATCGAGTTTCGCGACGACCTGTTGTTCGCTCACCACGGTGCCGAGATCCACCGGCAGTTCCTGCAAATAACCGGAAACCTTTGTGCTCAAGGTGGCCTGGTCAAACGCCGCCAGCGAACCGGTCGCTCGAATCGTTCTGGGCCACGCTTGCGAAGCGGCGCATATGGCCGAGACCGCGCGTGGCTGAGCATCAGCGCTCGGTTTCGCATGGGGTGATCCCGTCGAGGGTTTGCAGCCTCCTGCAAGAAAGCCAGCCAAGAGCGCCGGGGCACACGCGGTCAAGAAGCCCCGCTGAAATATCTGAACTGAATGCAAAAACACGGATTAAAACAAAATTTTGGAGAATACTGCCAATGCCGGGACGTTTTGCCTAATCTTTTTCCTCGAGTGCGGTTTCCGCGGAAGCCTTTGCATTCGGTGAACCGGAATTTCGAAGGGCTAATTGGGGGGGAGGCGAGAGACGCTCCGCCAGGCCATCACGCCGCAAAATGGCGCGCCACTTTGCCAATGGCTTCTGCCACTTTCGCCACGTGTCCTTCGGTTTGAGCTTCGTGAAGGGTGACTCGGATTCCGGTTTGCAATATCGCTTCGGCTTCGGGGGTTTCGTGTTTTGAATAATCCATCTGCGTCAATCCGAACTCCTTGATGGGCCAGCGGCCGTTGAAAAACGCATGGTTCATGAATACCGGATTGTGATGCATCGTGACCGGTATGTAGCCGGCGCCACACTCGACGCCCTCCGCCGAGAGCGCTTTCACAAACATCGCGCGGTCGCAGCGAAAAGCTTTGGGAACCATGCGGAAAAAATAGAACCAATACCCGCAACGATCTTCCGCATGCACTTCGTGCGGCCAAACGCCTGGCAGATCGCGCAGCGCCTGCGTAAGCAAGCTTCCCAGCCGATGCCGCGTGGCCACGATCGCCTCGAGGCGATCCAATTGCGCGGCCGCTACCGCTGCCTGCGGTTCGCTCATGCGGTAATTCGTGGCAAACGACTCGAACAAACCGCCTTTAACCCGATCGAATCCTTTATCGCCAAACTTTTGCAGCAGCGGCCCAAAGCGGGCATCACTCGATGCAACCACGCCTCCGTCTCCACAGGTGATGTGTTTCGAGTTTTGCAGAGAAAAGCATGCGATATGTCCAATCGTGCCAATGGGCTGCCCACGATACGTTGCGCCCCATGCTTGCGCGCAATCTTCGATCAACACGAGCCGATGGCGATCGGCAATCGTTTTCAATCGGTAAAGATCACAAGGGTTGCCACAAAGATGCACGGCGATGATGGCCTTGGTTTTGGGAGTGATGCGCCGTTCCACATCAGCCGGATCAAGATTGTAGGTGCTGCGGCCGAGATCGGCAAAAACCGGTACGCCCTGCTGGTAAATCACGCCGATGACCGTGCCGATGTCGGTAATCGGAGAGGTGATTACTTCGTCCCCGGGACCAATGCCGCAAGCGGCCACGGCGATGTGCAGCGCCGCAGTTCCGGAGGAACAGGTCATGACATGTTGCAGCGGACAAATCTTTTTGAAGCGTTCAATAAATGCGGAGGTTTGCGGCCCCTTCCAATAAAACAAAGTGTCTTGCGCAAGGAGCGCCTCGAGGCGTTCACGTTCCGGCTCTCCCCATCGAATCGGAAGTTTGATCGGTTGCTTAATCGTCTTTGCACCGCCATGCAGCGCGAGTGTCGAAGCGGAATTGCCGGCGCTTTGCGCAGGGACTTTTTCAGCGCCAGCAAGGTTTGCCGTCAGCAGAGCGGTCGATGAGGCGGAAAGGAATCGTCGTCGGGAAATAGCCGATGATTCTGGTTCTGGCATGACTGGATTCTTGGTTGGGCCATGAACTCTGACAAGCAAAACCAACCGGGGCAAGCAGGGGCAGAATTGCCATAGGCTTCAGGCTCTTAGCGAGTGAATGGCTGTGAACTGCGCAAGTAAGCAAAAAAATCGCGCAGCTGTTGCGGATCGAGTCCGTCCAGCAATCCTTCGGGCATCAGGCTCCGTGAAAGCGCCTGCCGCGATTTGATCTCCGTCTCGCGCAGCGTGATGTCCTGACCGTCCAATCCCCGCAACACCAGCACTTGTCCGTCGCGATCGGGAATGAATCCCGTCAGGGAACGGCCATCGGTTGTTTCCAGTTCGAATCCTTGAAAGCCTTCGCGGATTTCGGCATTGGGATTCAAAATGCTGACCAGCATTGTTCCAAGATTGTCCCGCTGATATTGCGTCAAATCCGGCCCCACGGCGCCGCCTTTGTAAAACAGCTTGTGGCAAGCAGCGCAGCGTTCGAAATAAATGCGCTCGCCCGCGTAGGGATTTCCCGGACCGGATGCAAGCGCTCTTTCGATACTGCGGAGGCGGTCCTCGAATTCGCGGCTGCCCTCGGTTGAATCTCGTGGGAAAAGTTTCGTCGCAGCCTGACGAACTGCGGCGTCGGGATAATCGAGCAGACGCGCGACAAGCTCCTTTGGAATTCCGCTCAAGGCAAAACGTCCTGCCGCACCCGCCTGAACAAAAGCCATGGCCCACCCTGGCCGCGTCAGGACCAGATTCATGCCGGCGACACGCGCGTCGGAGGGAAATTGATTCAGCAGCGCCAAGACCTTCGAACCAATCTCCGGCTCGTCAAAACTACCGAGCGAAGCCAGTGCCGCGCGCAAGATTGCCGGGCTTTTTTCTTTGGACAGGAGATCAAGGAGCGTGGGCACGGCGGTTGTGACGCGCAATTCGCCCAGCGTTCGCAGGTACAGGAGGCGTTCGTCCAAGCTGGCTTGAATGTTTGTGGCAATGGCAAGGGCTTCGTTGATCGCGGCGGTTTCGTTTTGCCGAAGGCGCAGCATCAGCGAACTTTTTCCCGATGCGGCTAATGCAGTCACGAGTTTATCGGGTAAACCTGTCGCAACCCGGCCACGAAAAGCTTCTTCAAAGCCTTTGATCAATTGAGCGGTTTGAGTGGGTGAAGGGGAGAGGCGAAGGATCTCCGCGCAAATTAGAAGTTGCTGTCGCCGGCCCTCGGCAGCGAATCGCCGCATGAGTCGAGGAAGAATATGCTCCGAAATGACAGCCCGCGGCCAGCGCGAGGTGTCACGGAAAAACTCGGGAAGAATGTCCGGTTGCGACGAAATAAAATGTTCGATGGTCCACCAGCAAAGCAGGGGAATGTAAGGATCCCCGATGTCTTCATCCCGCGAAAGCAAGGCATCCAACAGCGGCCAGGATTGCGTCGGAACAAGCCGTCTCGACGTGGCAGCGAGTTGTGCGCGCACCTCGACGTCCGGTTCGCGTCGCGCCTGTTCCACGAATGCCGCTGCCACTGGGTTAGGCATTGCGGGGACCAGCGTTGAAGCCTCCTTTGGCTTGAGGCCGAGGCCAGGATGGACTCCCCAAATGTCGCCCGCCAAACGAACGGCCCACATGCGCACGGCAGGCTGCGAATGTTGCAAAGCCGCAAGAATATCCTGCTCCGTCAGTGCGCCCATCTGATGCAATGTCCAGAGCGCGCCGAGTCCGCGCCATGCCGAAGTGTGGGTGAGCAAATTCCGCAACGGAGCAATCGATGCCGTGTCGCGGCGTTCAGCCAAAACGCGGACGGCCGTATGCCGATGCCATTTATTGGGGTGATCGAAAAGCGCGATGAGTTGCGCGTTACTCTTTTCGGCAAGGTTGTAGTCCTTTTCCAACTTTCCGTTTTTCCCGCGCAAGCGATAAATGCGTCCCGAAGTCGGATCGATCTGACTTTGATAATGCTGGCCGTGAGCGATGTAATGTTCGTAAAAATCAGCGATGTGCAGCGCTCCATCAGGGGCGTTCACGATGAAAACTGGACGAACGGATTTGTCCTCACTGGAAAGGACCGGCCCGAGATCGATCGTTTCGAAGGTGGCGCCTCGAAAGCGTCGCTCGCAGGCCAGCACCACATTGTGGACTGGATCGAGCGCGAACAGTTTTCCCGCAAAGTCCGCCGGAATGGCCGTGCCTTCGGCGATGGCAAAAAAATGAGAGAAACGCTGCACGCTTTGGCTCGATCGCATCATGGGAAGATCACCAAACGCAAATGGGTTGCGCGGCGGGCCAAATTTCCCGGGATCGACATCCTGCTTCAGATAGATGCCCCCTTGCACATAATGCCAGCCGCGCGTGTTTGCGCCATTGTGACCGGAAAACAAGCGGCCCTCGGAGTCGAGTTCCAGGCCGAATGTATTGCCGGAACCTTCGGCAAAAATCTCGTAAGCCCGAGTGTCAGGATGGTACCGCCAAATCATGCAACCCTCGAATGGAACCCCTGGAAAATCGGGTGCCTCAAGGCCAGGTCGCAACACCCGACTCGAAGTCGTGCTGCCTTGCGCGCCGTAAATCCATCCATCAAGACCCCAGACCAATCCATTCGCCACGGAATGGGTATCTTCCAATCCGAAGCCTGCCAGATGCACCTGCGGCGGGCCGTCGGGAACATCATCGAAATTCGCGTCAGGATAAAAAAGAAGATAGGGCGTATGCATCACCCAAACGCCGCCCCTACCGTGCAGAGAGGCGTTCGCCATGTTCAGGCCCTCCTGAAAAATTTTGTGGCGATCAAATCGACCGTCGCCATCCGAATCCTCGTGGATGGAAACGACATCGCGGCCGCGATCGTGATGCGGAGGAGCGGGCGGCACGCGGTCGTAATGCGATCGAAAGTATTTATCGCGACTGACCATTTTCAGTCCGGCGGGGTAAGGGTACTGGCGATATTGCGCGATCCAGAGCCGTCCGCGTTCATCGAAACTGAGATGAACGGGTTGAGCGACGAGCGGTTCAGACAACAAAGTTTCGACGGTAAGCTCGGCATGCGGGCGCAGTTTGTTGAGCGAATCTTCCGGCGATAACTTTTCGCCGTGCACGAACTGCTCCGCTTCGCCGAGGGTGCGGTTCGATTCGTGGTAACGATCAAATGCCGATCGCTCGGGCCGTGCGCTCAAAGCCTTGCCTGCCCAGGAGGCGTCATCTCCAAGGCGAAATTCCCAGGCGCCTTCGAAGATGCATTCCATGAAGTAATCCATGATGAAGGGCGCTTCGCCGAGAAAACCACCGGGGCCGCTCCGGTTGAAAACGCGAATGGCAATTTCATTCCATTCGCCCTTGCGCAGCAGGCCGGGCGGGACTTTGTGACGATGATTGCCCGTGCGTCCGCTCGCGAATTGCGGGGGAAACTGTCCGCCGCCGCCGATGCGCGTGGCGTTGACGAACACCTCGTGGGCATCGGCGAGATTGCGAATATTGATGGTCACCGATTCGGCGAAGAGGTTGCGTTCGTGCGGAGTGAAGAAGCTGTCGTGCGGTTTGAACCAGGTGCGATACCAGGCGAAGCCATCGTAATCTTTGGCGGAGGGATGCGATTCCCATGCGCCTGGCACTGGAATGACGCTCCAGACCGATTGGGCTGCGGCCTCAGCCGCGCCACAGGAAAAACGAGGCAGAATGAGCGCTGCCCAGATGAAGAACAGAAGGCGGCCGGTCAAAATCGCAAGCCAGGGCAATTGCAACCGCCGATGAAACGGCCAAAGCCCCGAGAACATCGGCGCGATAAGCGAGTTTGCGTTCACGCCAGAATTGAATAAAAACCAGACCTTCATTGAAAGCGTGAACATTTTGTTTTGTTGCCCAGTGACCTGGCCTGGAACATCGAGCGCCTTGGAGTCTTGTTCAGGAGCGAATCATTCGGACGTTCGGGACGTTTGAGAAACGATTGCCAGGAACGGATGCACTGCTAGCGTTCGCGCATGAACGATGCGCAGGAATTTAATCGGCGCGCCTGGGACGAGCGCGTGCGCCGCAAGGATTGGTACATTGATACCGCCACGGAACGTGATTTCCGCGATCCATTGGCCGTGGTGGATCAATGCGGCTGGCTTGGCAAATCGGTGATGGGCCAACGCCTCCTTTGCCTGGCGGCCGGTGGCGGGCGACACAGTGCGCTGTTCGCCACCGCCGGCGCGCAGGTTACGGTCGTGGATTTGAGTCCACGCATGCTCGATCTGGATCGCCAGCTCGCTCGCGAACGTGGATTGAACATTCGCATTGTCGAAGCGTCGATGGACGACCTGTCGGCTTTACCCGAGGCCGGTTTTGACATCGTCGTGCAACCCGTGAGCACTTGCTACGTTCCGGACATTGAGAAGGTTTATCGGCAAGTGGCGCGTGTCATTGTGAGTGGCGGGATCTACATCAGCCAGCACAAGCAGCCGATCAATATGCAGGTCGAGGCCAATCCGAGTGCGCAAGGATACGTCGTGCGAGAACCGTATTATCGCAGTGGACCATTGCCATCGGTGGCGCCGGGGAGCTGGCATCGGGAAGCGGGCACGCTGGAATTTTTGCATCGATGGGATCAGTTGTTGGGCGGCCTTTGCCAGTCCGGTTTCGTGATTGAAAATGTGGCTGAGCCGCGGCATGGGGATCCGAGTGCGGCTCCGGGAACTTTTCCACACCGGAGCTGGTTTGTGCCGCCTTACATCAAGATCAAGGCTCGCCGCACCGAATTGCCCTCAATTCAGGCTGGCGCAAAAATAATTACGCCCTAGGCTGTCCGGGAAATTCCATTCAACTCAAAGCGAAAGAACATTATGAGCTACGTTGACGGTTATGTTTTGCCTTTGCCGAAAAAGAATGTGGCGGCCTACAAGCGATTGGCCCAGGCGGCCGCGAAACTCTGGATTGATCATGGCGCTCTCGAATACCGGGAATGCATCGGGGAAGATTTAAACACGAAATGTCTCGTGCCGTTTCCTCGAATGGTGAAAGTAAAGCCGGGCGAAACGGTGGTGCTCGCCTGGATTGTTTTCAAGTCGCGCGCGCATCGTGATCGCGTGAATGACAAAGTCATGAAAGATCCGCGCTTGGCCAAGATGATGGAAGGCAAACCCGTTCCGTTCGATTGCAAACGAATGGCCTATGGCGGTTTTGACGTGCTCGTGCAGCGGTCGTAATCTTGCCGGCGATGAAATGGTTTAATCCAATGATCGGTGGAGCGATGTTGCTCTGGGCCGGATGCGCCCAGGAAGAGCCGGTGACGCAATCTTCA
>JBFMDG010000069.1:0-16245 GCA_040754135.1 Verrucomicrobiota bacterium | reverse complement strand
GCACTCGGGGCCTGGGCGCGGCTTGCGCGTAGAAAAAATTAGAGCCGACTCACGTCAGGCTGCTACGGGAGATCTGGGTCTGCGTAGCATCGAATGTGAGTTCGATCATTTGTTTTTGGTCGAGACGTGCCGAACCATTCGCCACGACCTTCCCGGATCTCGATTCGCGGGAGCGTTTTGCGCGTGGGAATGCACTCGGGGTCTGGGCGCGGCTTGCGTGTAGAAAAAATTAGAGCCGACTCACGTCAGGCTGCTACGGGGAATTTGCGTCTGCGTAGCATCGAATGTGAGTTCGATCATTTGTTTTTGGTCGAGACGTGCTCGACCATCCGGGGCGCGCTCGCCAGATCTCGATTCGCGAAGAAACGTTGTGCGCGTGGGAATGCACTCGGGGCCTGGGCGCGGCTTGCGCGCAGAAAAAATTAGAGCCGACTCACGTCAGGCTGCTACAGGAGATTGGGAGTCTGCGTAGCATCGAATGTGAGTGGGTTGCTGAGTTGAAGGGTTGAAGAGTTGCGTGGGGCTGATTTTCCAGGGAAAAGCAATTCACTGGACAGGGGCGGAGGAGGGGAGTAGGAGAATGGGCGGTTGCGACTGGCAGCCGTTGGATCATTGCATGTTCCATTTGCCATGAAGAGAATTCGTCATCGGTTTCAAGGCGGTTTCACGCTCATCGAGTTGCTCGTGGTCATCGCCATCATCGCCATCCTCGCCGCCATGATCATGTCCGCGTCTTCGCGCGCGAAACTCTCCGCCCGGCGCACCATTTGTCTGAATCATCAGAAACAGCTCAGCGTCGCCGCTGCGGTTTACGTTCAGGAGAACGAGGGTTATTACCCCAGCAGCAATGCCACCAACAAATGGCCCGAAGCGCTCCGTTCCGGCTACAAAAACTTGCGCGTGCTCGTCTGTCCCGACGACAAAACCTCCTTCGCGGCGGCCGTCACGAATGCATTGCCGGCAGATGAAGCGCCGCGAAGTTTTCTGATTAACGCCTGGACTGATTATTTTGACACGCTGCCCAGGCCGATTTTGCACGAGATTATGCCCGAGAGCGTCATCAAAGAGCCAAGCACCACCATTGTGTTCGGGGAAAAGGAGGAGGATACCGGCGATTTCTTGATGGACCTCCGCACCTTGAATGAGCTGACGGTTTTGGAACAAAGCCGTCACATCGCCGCAGGGAATAAAGGCGGAGCAAATTACGCGTTCGCCGACGGCAGTGTGCGTTTTCTACCCTTTGGCCGTAGCCTTCAGCCCTTGAACATGTGGGCGGTCACTCCGGAATTGCGCGGCCCAAAATGAAAGATGATTTCCTCTTCAGGCGCAGTTCCGAGAGGCGTGATTTCAGTAACCTTCTAAATTGTTCCACCGAGGATCTCGACCGGCTGTTTGAAGGGCACGATCCCGGCATCGAAAAAATTCAGAACGGGACGATTCACTACATTTTTGCGTTGGTGAACGGGGAGACTGGTGAAGCACTGTCGGTCCGCAATGGCGAGGCGCTGCAACTTGCGACGAAACACAAGGCCACCATCCATGCCGTCTTGGGGCCACTCTTGATCCTGTCTTTTGGGACGCTGAACCTGCCGGCAGCGAGTGATCCTTGCGGTTCACGAGTCCAATTGGTGGAACAACTGCGCGCCAGGTTGGGACAAAATATAAAAATTGTACATGGATGCGTGCATGGCGCTTACGGGTTGTTCAAGAATTCCAGCTTTGCGTCTTATTCGTTCAGCTTCGAAGGTTTCGACGCGGCCCTCGCTCTCCTGGGAGGAATGCAATTTGGAGAGGAAAGACTCTTTCCGGGGAATTGAGTGGCACGGTTGAAAGGTTACAAAGTTAAGAGGTTAAATGGTTACAAGGTTACATGGTTACATGGCTGCTGGGATGATCCCTTGCACGAAGCAGCAGTGGTAGGAACGGCGGGATTACTCAATGCGCACTGGAATGTCCGTTGCCCGGCTCAGGAAGGTTGAACCGAGAGGAAATTCACAGCGGATGATTGCGACACCGCTGGCCGCATCTTTTGGGGGCCCGACCGGGCCGTGATAGAGCTTGCCTCAGCAGCGGTCCTTGAGTTCGTAGCGCGCTTCCCGCGATTGCCCGGCGGCATTTTTGTAAATCAACGTGGCCACGACGTAATGCCTGCCATCGCGTGGCAGGAAATCGTCATCAACGCAACTGAACGAGCCCGTGCCGCTGCCTGCATTTCCGATGAAGACTTTGAAATCGTTTGGCTGGCCCCGTTTCAAGACGTCACTCATCCAATGCAGGAATTGAAACGGTTGATCATGGCCTGGCACGAGGATGGGAGCGTGTTCAAGCGATGAAGCAAAAACCCCGTAAGTGGCGGGAGTGGGCCCGTAACTGCCGAGAGTAGGCTTGTCGCCGCGCCATTTCATAAAGAACCCGACGCGATTTTGCCACCAGGTAATGCGGAACTCCGTGTGAAGGTCACCCGTGCCCGGATCTTTAAAATCGCCGATCTGAAAACGGCAGTAGGCTTCGCCGCCGCTATCGCCGAGATCCTTTTTCGCGGTGAACCTTTCGCCGGGTTCAGTGAGGTCGCCATTGGCATTGCGATCGAGAAAGAGCACGTCGTAAACGGGAGATTGCTTCTGAGACTTATCGAGGACCGCCCAAACGCGCGCCTGGCCTTGTTTTCCGAAGAGGAACAGGCCATAGAGCGGTTTCTCAGCAGTAAAGGCCGGGGCTTTGGGAATGGTTCGAGGGACCTTGTCAAAATCGATCGGCGCGGGGGTGGAGGCGCGAGCGTTGAAGAGCACGCCGCCAGCGATTGCCATTGCCGCCAGCCATTTCATGCGTTCAGGAAACCGCAACTCGGGCTCGTTCGCAAGAGCAATGATTGAGTCAATTAATCCCGCCGATCCCGTTCATTCCAATATCATCGTGACCCATCGCGATGCATCGAGACTCCTCGCCACTCTCGCCAATGAACTTGTTGAACTTCTTATTTCCTTTGGTCGCGCTCTTGTGGTAAATGCGCGAGACTCGTATGACAAAGACCAAAGTAGCTCTCCTCGGGTCCGGATTCATTGCCGACATCCATATCGAATCGTACCACCGTTTTGTGCCCGAAGCCGAAGTGGTGGCGGTGTATTCCCGCGATCCGCAGCGGGCCGGCGCTTTTGCGCGCAAGCATGGCATCGCGCAATCGTTCGGCGATCTCGACGCGGTGATCACCCAATCCGGCTGCGATGTGGTGGATGTTTGCCTGCCGAATTTTTTGCATCATCGCGCCGTGACCACCGCGGCGCGCCAGGGCAAGCATGTCATCATCGAGAAACCGCTTTGCCTCACGCTCGAGGAGGCGGATGACATGATTGCCGTTTGCCGCGAGCACCATCGCAAGCTGATGTATGCGGAAGAACTTTGTTTCGCGCCGAAATACGAAAGAGTGCGCAAATTGGTGAACGAAGGGGCCGTCGGGGCCATTTACCAAATGCGCCAATGCGAAAAGCATTCCGGCCCGCACAGCGACTGGTTTTACGACATCGAGCAATCGGGTGGAGGCGCATTGATGGACATGGGTTGCCATGGCATCGCGTGGTTTCGCTGGATGCTTGGAGGCCGTCCCAAAGTGGTGTCGGTCTTCGCGCAAATGCAGAACGGGCTGATTCATAAGAACCGGACGCGCGCTGAGGAGAATTCACTCTGCATGGTCGAGTTCGAAGGCGGCGCCATTGGCGTGGCCGAGAATAGCTGGGCCAAACATGGCGGCATGGATGATCGCGTCGAAGTTTACGGGACGGGCGGCGTGATTTACGCCGATCTCTTTATGGGCAATTCGGCGTTGACTTACAGCCAGAAAGGCTACGGCTACGCCATGGAAAAAGCTGGATCAACGCAAGGATGGACTTTCACCATTTTTGAAGAGGCATTCAACCAAGGATATCCGCAGGAGTTGCGGCATTTCATCGAATGTGTGCGCGAGGATAAGACGCCGATCGTCACGGGTGAAGATGGCCGGGCGGTGCTGGAAATCATGCTTGCGGCTTACGAATCGGCGCGCACCGGACGCAAAGTCCGATTGCCCTTTTGCCCCAAGGTGGTCCGTCCAGTCGATCTGTGGCTCGGATCCTGACGGGCCGGCGGTGACCAAAACCATGGGCTGCATGCAGCGGAATTGCTGTGGTCCACAAACGCGATCGCATTGGAACGGAGCAGCGCCGCTCGAATTGTTTGCCGATCTCCCAAGAGATTCGAGGAGGACCGGTTTATGAATTGAAGTTGAGTCACGGGTGGGAGAGGAGAGTTGACGCCAGGCAAAATGCGGTGGGAAACAGACAAAAAACGTCCAGCAACGATCCCTGGTCGGCGCTTGATTGAAAGGTGGCTTGATTCCGAAAGAAAGTGCGGCACGAAGACAAAACTGAAGTTCTGGTTGTGGGGGCCGGTCCGGTGGGAATGCTCACCGCCATTGCGCTCGCGGAAAGCGGAGTTCGCGTCAAAATCATCGACCAGGAATCCCGCCCGGCCGCTCATAGCTATGCGTGCGCGTTGCATCCCGCCACCTTGCGATTGCTCGATCGCTGGGGATTGGCCACGGAAATCCTGAAGCGAAGCCGCCAGCTGGATACGGTGGCATTTTACGATGGCGATTCTCGCCGCGCCGAAATCCGTTATGCGAAACTTTCCTCGGGTTTTCCTTACGCCGTCGTCCTGCCTCAAAGTGAACTCGAACAACTCCTCGAACAGCAATTGAGAACCAACGGCGCGGTGGAAATCCTCTGGAACCATCGACTGAATTGGTTGAACTGCGAAAAGGATGCGGTGGTGGCGACGATTGATGAGTTTGCCCAATCCGCGAAGGGCTACAGTGTGCCGGCCATGGATTGGGAAATTGTGCGCACCATGACCACGCGCGCCGAGTTTGTGGTCGGCGCCGATGGCCACAATTCCCATGTCCGGCAATGTCTTGATATTCCATTTGAAAATGTCGGGGAGCCGGAATTGTTTGCAGTGTATGAATTCGAGTCGGAAATGGCGCTGGGAAACGAATTGAAAGTGGTGTTGACCGAAAAGACGACCGACGCGCTTTGGCCGTTGCCTGAAGCGAGGGGTCGATGGAGTTTTCAGCTGGCTCAGCCCGAGCTGTTCACCGAATTCCCCTCGAAAGAAAGGCAGGATGTTTTGGTCGTGAATCCGGCGCTCGATTTATTCACCAAGCAGGACGTGGAAAAATTCGTTCGAGCGCGCGCCCCCTGGTTTCAAAGTCCGGTCGAGGAACTCGAATGGTGTACGGATGTTCGTTTCGAACGAAGATTGGTTCGTCGCTTTGGCCGCAATCGTTGCTGGCTGGCCGGCGACGCGGCCCATCAGACGGGACCGGTTGGGATGCAAAGCATGAACGTCGGTTTGCAGGAAGCGAGTCAACTGGCGGACTCGCTGCAAAGAATGCTTCGCAAAGGCGAGCCACATCGTTTGCTCGAGGACTATGAACAAAGCCGGCGCAAGGAATGGTCCGAACTGCTCGGCCTTAACGGACGCGTGGCCAGCGCGCATGGCACCGATCGGTGGATCTCGCAACGCAGCGCGCGAATGCTGCCTTGCATTCCGGCATCAGGACGGGATTTGAAATGCTTGTTAAACCAGCTCGGGCTTGAACTGGCTTACTAACGCAGGCTCGATCGGCGCAACCTGCCTGAATGCAATGGAAGTTCGAACTTGAACCGCTGGGGGATGGTCAACGCGGCCGGCGCCTCTCGTTCAGGCCTCTTCGAAACGATTGTACTCGAGCCAGTACCATTTGAATGCTTTGGCCAAATCGAGCAATTGTTCGGGCGTGGGCGGCTTGACCAGATAGGAATTCGCTCCAAGCGCGTACGATTTGCTGACGTCATTGGGCTCGTTGGAGGAAGTGAGCACCACCACCACGACGGAATCGAACTCCGGCTGTTGACGAAGCCATTTCAGCACCTCGTGTCCGGATTTGTAAGGCAGTTTCAAATCCAGAAAAATGACGGCTGGCAGCGGATAGGTGGCGCGCGCGCTGAATTTCCCCTGGCCGGCGAGGTAATCCAAAGCTTCCTGCCCATCAGACACGATAAAGAGTGGATTGGCCACAGCCGCCTCCTTGAGCGCGCGTTGCATCAAAAACACGTCGTCTTCATTGTCCTCGACCAGGAGAAGGGCTCGTTTGGTTGTCATGGCTTTGGCGCGCTGAGTATAAACCAGAATTGGCTTCCTTGACCAAGCACAGATTTCACCCCCACTTCCCCTCCCATGCGTTGAACGGCTTTGCGAACAATGGCCAGACCAATGCCGGTCCCGCCATATTTTTTCTCGGAGTGCACCTGTCCGAAGATTTCAAAAATCCGGTCATGATGCGAAGGATCGATGCCAATGCCATTGTCTTCAAAACAAACGCGCACACGGTCCCCGAGAGATTCGCTGTAAATGCGGACTTCGGGCGGCACGCCCGCGGGGACGAATTTCACGGCGTTGCCCAACAAATTCGTGATGCATTGCGTCAGGTAAGCTTCGTGTCCCAAAACCAGGTGCAGCGGTTTTTTCAACCGGATGCACGCCTGCGGCGGCTGGAATTCGGGGTGGCTCGGAAGAATATCTTCGATCAGGCGTTCGAGATCGACCGCGTGCAGGGTAATCTCGCCTTTGGCCACTCGGCTGTAAGCGAGCACATCCTGAATCAAAGAATCGAGTCGGTTCGAGGCCCGGCAAATCCGATCGAGGTACTGCTTGGCCGGCGAATCCAGTTTGTCCTCGTAATCGCTCAAAAGCACTTTGGCGTAGCCCTGCATGGCGCGTAAGGGAGCCCGCATGTCATGCGACACACTGTAGGAAAACGCTTCCAACTCCGTAATGGTCTCTTGCAGTTTCGCCGTTCGTTCCGCAACCAGCCGTTCGAGACCTTTCTCGAAACCTTTCCGTTCGGTAATGTCCGTGTTGATTTCGAGCGTCGATGCGCCGCTCCCCTGGCCGGCCCGATCCAAAGTCCAACGGCTGGCCACGTGAATGCGCTCGCCGTTCCTGCGCGTATGAATCAATTCGCCAGACCAACGCCGGTCATTGCGCAGCTTTTCCTGGATGTGCGGGAGCGGATCGGGGAATTCGGTGCGCAGCAGTTCATGCGATACTTTTCCGAGCGCTTCATTTTCTGCGAATCCATACAATTCCTGAGCGCCGCGATTCCAATAGGTAATGCGATCATTCGTATCGCGCACCAGAATGGCGTCAAACGTCAGATTCAAAAGGCGCGCCTGTTCGCCCAAACGAGTCTGGTGCTCCTGCGTTTCCGAGAGCATGCGATTGAACGCGTCGGTCAGCGTCCCGAGTTCGTCCTCCGTCATTTTCGGCGCCCGCACCGCGTAATCGCCCGATCGTGAAACCTCCTGCGTGGCGTTCGTCAGAGCGAGAATGGGATCGGAAATCCGCTTTTGCAGCAGCGTGGACAAAAAGAAGGCGACGGCCAGCGAACCGGCCAGAACCGCGGCGCCAATCAAGCCGTAACGCCAAAGCCGGCCGTACAAGCCTCGAAGCGAAGTGCGCAAAAACAAAGTGCCAATCGGCCTTCCTTCTTTCAAAACCGGTTTGAAAATCACCAGCGCGCCGGCCGTAAATCTGTGCCCGGGATTTTCGAGCCGGTTCGGCAAGAGATGCGGCGGCAAAGACACCGGATATTGTGCAAAGAGTTTTCCTTCCCGGTCAAAAACCGCGGCCGCCACAATCTCCGGCTCGGCTTTAAGCGCGGCCAGAATTTCCTCGGCGTTCGCGGCATTGGCGAATGCGAGCGGAGCAGCGCTGTTGTCCGCAATGACCGTCGCCAGAGTGGTGAGATTCCGGACCAATTGCGTTTTGAACGCGACGATTTCGTAAATGGTAAATGCGGCTGCGGTCATCACCAGCACCACCACGCTCGTGAACAGAATCACTCCACGAACGCGATCTCGGATGGTGGTCTGGCGTTTCGCCATGGCCGCTACTCGTTTTCAATGATTTCTGCGGCGCGCAACAATCGCGAATCCAAAACCAGCTTCGCCGCTGTCGCCGCCTTGTAATGGATGCGAAGCCTGACCTTATTCTGCTCTGTCCGAAATCGAACCATCGTAAATTGATCGAGATCGCTCACCGTGAGAATCGGTTTGCCGCTCAGAGCGCTCACCACCTTCTTGACCTGATTCGCATCCGGGAAGTTGATGTAGAGGACGTGGCAGGTATTGATTTGCTCCAACTGGCGATAATGTTTCACCACCAGTTTGCGGCCATGCGCTGTCTCCCCATCGACGGCTGCTTCGAGCAGATCTCCGAACGGATTTTCGCCCAGCACTCCGATGACAATGGGGTCGTTCGAATTTTCAAACGAGTTGGTGGGCCAGGTCACGAACTGCGCCAGACGCCAAAGGCAGACTGCCTTTACCTGAAACTCCTTCGACACCGGGCTCGATGCGGCGAAGAGGGGCGAAAAGCATACGCTCAATGAAATCAACCACACCGCATAGGCTCGCAGCGCCTGCCAGTGGGTGATCGCGGCGCCAAAGGCGAGCGGCGTGAGGCGATGGCCCGCCGTGTCGAGGCATTCCGGACGCGCCGCTCCGGAACAGGCTCGGGATCGAGCATGTTTCTCTCTTTTGAGCTGTGGAAATTCGCTCACAATTTGATTTAAAATTTCAGCGTGATTTTCCCGTACACACTCCGCGGGATTTCCAGCCGGGTGGCGACCGCGCCGAATTCAGGATGTTGATCATCCAGAAGGTTTTGACCAATGACGGAAAGTTCCAGCCAATCTTTCCAGGACCAGGCCAGTCGAGCGTCGCAGGAAATGTAAGCGGGCACTTGCGGATTCGAGAGGGTGTCGTAGTAACGACCGGCGACGTCGAATTGAAAACCGTCCTGGCCCTTGAAGAAGCCGCGAAAATCCATGACGGATTGCAGTTTGAAAACGTGCGCCGGATCATTGCCCTCGCGCACTCCGGGAACGGCAGCCGGCATGGTCGCCCAAAGGTGTTTGTGAAAATAATTGTAGCCTGCCCTTAACCGCCACCAGGCGGCTGCTTCGAAATCGCCCGCCAGTTCGACGCCCCACGTTTCACCCTTGAAATGGTTGTCCACTTTCAACGTGCCGGGGGCGACCTGATCAATGCTGCGCAGGTCTTCATAAAAGTTGTAGTAGGTGGCCAGGGCAAGCGCCAGTTTGGGATGCGGCCGCAATCGATAGCCGAGTTCGACCGCGAGCAAATCCTCCGATTCAAAATCCCCATTGGAAATGAGCGTGCCGCTATTTCCATCGACCCGCAGCAACGGCACCATCAGATCCCGGTCCACTCGGCTTGGCGATCGCACGGCGCGCGAGATGGCGCCCCAGACGATTTGGTTTGGAGAAGGGGTCCAGGCCATTCGGGCGCTGGGTTGAAATTCAAACCCGGAAAAGTCGTTGTGTTCGAGTTTGGTGCCAAGCGTCAGCTTCAACAGATCTTCGACCAGCGTGATCTCATCTTGAATGAATCCGCTGAACAGTTGCAGGCTGCGATCGGCGGGGACAAAGGAGAAGGCGGCTGGATTCAGATTGTCGATTCGATCTTCCATCAACCGGTAACCCCCGCCCCAGAGCAAGTGCTGGCGATCGCCGATGGCCAGGCCATGGTGAAACAAAAAATCGAATGTGTTCAGATCATCTTCATAACTGTTCTCGACCAGGCGATGCGTGCGGTCCCAGTAGGCCTGCACCAAAAGGTCGGATCCTTCATGAAGCGATTGGGTCCAACGCGACAAAATATTCTGCCCATTGATCCCAGTGGTATTCGGTTGGCCGGTGTTCACTTCGCCGCCATACCCGTTGCCCTCAAGCATCAAGGCCCGTTTCTGGTCGCCGGAGGGATACCAATCCATTCGAAATCCACCCTGCCCGACGAACCAATCGTCAGTGCCGGCGCTCCCATCCCGCCGTCGCGTGCCGTCGCGGCCGAATCCGGTCCCATAGAGCCGAAAGAAAAGATTCTCGCCAATCTTGTCGCCGTAACGGACGGTCCCGAATTCGTTCAAGAGCGTGCCGCCCCCGCCGCTGATGAGGGTGCCTTGAGTTTTGTCGGCGCTTTTCGTGACGATGTTGATCACGCCATTCACAGCGTTGGCTCCCCAGAGAGTGGCGCCGGGGCCGCTCACGACTTCGATGCGATCGATATCTTCAAGAACAACATTTTGTTCCTGCCAGAACACTCCGGCAAAAAGCGGCGTGTAAATGGTGCGGCCATCGACCATGACCAGAAGTTTGTTGGCCAGAGTATTGTTGAAACCACGCGCGCTGATGGCCCAATCATGGGAATTGACCTGCGCCACCTGAAGATTCGGCGCTAATTGCAACGCTTCAGGGAGCGACGAAGCCCCGGAACGATGAATATCCTCGCTGGTGATGACCTGAATGGCAGAAGGCGATTGCGAAATGCGCTCCTCGCGGCCCGAGACGAGCATGACAGGGGTCTCGAGCAATTCCTCGAACGAGAGTTTTTTGAGCCGGTCAATTTCGCTGGTGAGCTGGGCGTGAGATTGCGCCAGCAGCGGTTTGGTGATGAGCAGGACGACGAGCAGGTGGCGGAAAAATGGCGCGCGCCGGCGCCGGGTCGGAGGACCGATCAGCCGATTCATCATAAGTCTGACCTTTCGATTTGTGGCTCGAGTGGTGTCTCACGATGGGCTGGCCTTCGTTGCGCCCCAAATGGCTTGGGGCTTTGTTGCTCTTCGGTCACAGAGCACGGCAACGATGCTCACAGCCAATGGTGAGACACCACACTGGTTACCGCAGCGAACCCATTGCTTCTCCAGGCGATCCGTGAGTGTCCCTTACAACCGGGATTAAGAATAGATTTTTTCGATTGCTCGTAAAAATCCACCCTGCCGGAGGAAACATTGTGTACTGGCCTATCCCGCGCCTGCAATCAAAGAATTCCTCAATGCTGCGCCACTGCGCCACGCACGCGGGCGGCATCCTTTCAGCGAGGAACAAGGCGGATGCGTTACTTGAGCCAGTCCGTTGCCGGCATTTCCCGGAGATCAATAACCGCCACAGTTTCATGGGTGCGGCCGGTGTGGAATTGCACATAATGACCGCGCCGGTCGAACGAAGGATGCGCATGCACATTGGGCACGGTGTCCCGCAGTCCCGTGGCCAGCAGGCGCTGGTTGCCCGTGGCGGTTTCAATCAACCAAAGCCGCCCTTTGTTGTCGTCGGCAACAATGAACTTTCCATCCGCGCGCCCTGCGGCATGCCAAAAATCACCTTCACAAACCATCCGTGTTTCGCCGGTTTTGTTGACGAGCATGATGCCCAGCTTGTCGTTGATCATGGTCATGTCACCCGTGTCTTTCAGCCACGCCTCGTGCGTGACCCATTCCTTGAGCGGCGTAAACCAATTCGTCGGATGGGTGCGCGCGTAAAAGGGACGATTGCCCGAACCGTCGGGGTGAACGAGCCAGGTGCGTTGCGGCGCGTATCCGCCCGTTTCCCAAACGTAAAAAATGAGCGGATCGGTCGGGCTATGCTGAACATGACCGATGCGAAATCCTTGCCGAAGGACGGATCGATATTCGCCGGTGACGGTGTGCATGAGGCCGATTTCCCATTGGGCCTCATCGCGCTGCTTGGTGAGGGTAAGCCATTGTCCATCTCCACTCAGCGTGGGTTGCTGAAAACCGCCGAGGTGAGGTTGCGGAATCTCGCCGATCTTTCGCGTCGAGAAATCAAGAATGTCGAGGGCCATGACTTCTGCGCCACGCAAATAATAAAGGCGGCGCGGGTTGGTGTGATCCGGGCAGCCGGTGCTGGCAATGACGTTCGGATCATCCGTGAGCTGCACGATGCGGCCCGATTCGACATCGGCGCGGAAGAGTTGCCATAAGCCGGTGCGATTCGAAATGAATATCAGAAAACGATTGTCCGCGGTGAAATTCGAGAAGTGAAAATACAGATTGTTCGCGGCATGCGTTCCTTTGGTCATCTCCCAAACGCGCACGCCAGTCGTGGTGTCCACGTAAGACTCGCGTTCGCTGCCCCAATCCTTTCCCACGTTGGCCGCGTGCGTGAACAATGTCGCAGCGAGCGCCGCCAAAATGGACGTGAAGCGCGCCGTGCGAACCCCTGAACGGCGGGCGGACAATGTTTTGGCAAAGCCGTTCTTTCCCGACTGCGGGTCCGGCCCCAGCCGAATGCTCAAGCGCCCTCGCATCAACTTCCATTTCACAATAAAACCTCCAAGCGTTCGCCTTTGAAAGTCACGCGTTTCGATCCAGCGCGGTCGCCAGCCATCTCGATGACAAAGTCGCGAACGCCGGTCCAGTGCCGCATGCGTTCATCCCGCTCGATGGTTAAACGGCGCGCCACGTCGTCCCAACGAAAGCGAATCCAAACGATTCGCGTATCCGACCCGTCGCGATAACCGAGGCTTTGCCCATCATCATCGTAAAGCGTGAACAGGCCATTGGCGCCAGGGTGAATCCGGAGCGTCGTTGGTTCCGACACCTGTTCCGCAGTGAATTGACGGATCGGATCGAGTGGCACAATGGCGCCGGCGCGGACGTAGAGCGGCAGAGTGGCCAGATCGACCTCGCGTTCAATCCATTGCCGGCCTGCGTGCTTTTGCCCGGTCCACCAATCAAGCCATGGGCCGTCGGGGAGATAAACGCGCCGCTTCGCCGCGTTCTTTTCGACCACTGGCGCAACGAGCAAGTCGCGTCCCCAGAGATACTGGTTGCCGAGCTTCACCGCCTCGGCGTCGTCCGGATAATGCAACCACAGCGCGCGCATCATCGGGAGGCCGGTGTCGCATGCGTTGCGCGCGAGGGTGTAATTGTATGGCAGCAGGCGGTAACGGAGTTCGAGGAATTTTCGGCAGATCGGTTCGATGGCGGGATTGTGCAATTCGGAGGCAGGTGGATGTTGCCGCGCGGGGTGTTCGATCGGCCCGAATTCGCCGGTGTTCCAGCCCCAGGGCAGGCGCAGTTTCCAGGTGCGCCCATGAGATCGGAACGATGGGCAAAACGCCGAAAATTGAAACCAACGGGCATAGAGTTCGCCCGTCAATTCGGGCGTCGGATAAAAGCCGCCCGTGTCGCTGCCCCAAAATGGCGTCAGGCTCAAGCCGTGATTCAGGCCGATGGAAATATGCGCAGCCAGCGTTTCCCATTTGCCATCGATGTCGCCCGACCATATCCAGCCGCCGTACCGTTGCGCCCCCGCGTAACCGGTGCGGTGCAGGCTCCAGGGGCGCACCGTGGAGCGGTCTTCGAGCGGCCCTTCGAAATAACAGCGATGCCGCGCAAGCCGCGATTCCAAGGGCAATTCGTCGCCATCGTCAGGCCACCAGCCATCCACGCCGAGCAAAAGCAATTCGCGATGTCGCTCCCAATAATCGCGGATGTGTTGCGAACGGCCACGGCCTTCGTTCTGTTCACTCTCCGGCAGAGAACGGTTAGCTGAAACGGCCGGTGGAGAGGGATCCGAGAACGACCCGAACAAAGTGCGCGGCGCCCGGTTCACATGCAGCACGATTTTAAAGTTGAGATCGTGCAGCGCCTGAATGTTTTCCGGAACGAACGCATTGGTGTTAAATGCGAGCGAGCCGTGCCCGGTGTTCCAACCATTCGTGCAATAGCCGGTGCCCAAATAAATGAGCGCGTCGCAGGGAAGTTTTTTTTCACGAAAAGCGCGCGCGATTTGCCGCGGTTCCTCGGGATTGGCCAGTGTGCGGTGCGATTGGAAGTAACCCAGCGCCCATTTGGGCGGCATCACCGGCCGGCCTGTCAGGCGCACATATTCGGTGAGCGCTTCAGCCGATTCCCGCACGTCGATCACGAACAAATCGAGGGAGGCCAGACCGCGCGCGTCGCGGCGCGGAATGAATCGGCCCTGGTCTCCGCGCAAATCGAATTGGCCCTCGGGCCGATGCGCGAATAGCGCCCAGCCTTCGGTGCCGATCAGGAATGGTGACGGCACCACCGAGCCGAGCACCGGCCGGTTCCAACCTCCCCAACTCGGTTCCATCGGATACAACGCCCCGCGTCGATCGAACTGCTGCGCGCCTTCCCCAAGCCCAAGCACTGTCGCGCCGGTGCGGAATGCAACCCCCGCGTTGGTGCTCGCCCCATTATCGAAGCGAAGTTCCTGCACGAGCTTTCCGTCCGCGCGGCGCAACGAGACCGCGAGCGGTTGCGGTGTGACCGTGACGCGCAATCCGGCGATGCGAAGCTCCTGCTCGACGCTCAGTTCGCGCGCGCGAAATTTTTCACTTTGAACAAACGGGATGAGCACGGTCGAGGACTCCGGCGGCTGGGGTTGATTCCTCGCGTCGATCGCGAAAAGTTGCACCCGGATGGTGCGTTCGCTGACTTCGCTGAGGACAAGTTCTGCACTCTGACCGGCAAATTGAATTGGAGCAGCGCTAAGAAAAGTTCCTCCCCCCGCAGTCACTAAGAGGGCGGGCACCAGCGTTGAACCCAACCACGAACGGCTGCGTCGCTTAACCGGAGTGCCTGGTGCTCGACGGGTGGATTTCAGATTGGCGAACTCTGTTCTATCCCTCCGTCTGTTTAGTATGTGATTGGTCGCGTTCACAACGTGTCACGTTCGCTTTGATGACCCAATGGATTAACAGACGAATGAACTTTAGTGAAGCCACAGTGTTGGGCCGTTGGGCCCTGCCCTGTACTGGAATTCTACCCCCCTTTGCCGCTCCTTCCGCCTCCCTTCATCGCCAACTTTGTCGTCAATTTTGTCGCCAACTTTGTCGTCAACTTTGTCCTCAACTTTGTCCTCAACTTTGTCGTCAACTTTGTCGTCAACTTTGTCGTCAACTTTGTCGTCAACTTTGTCGTCAACTTTGTCGTCAACTTTGACCTCAACTTTGTCGAGAGAGTGAACGTAAACCAGGGACTCCCCCCAGAATCAGCGGAGCTTCAGTGTTTCCTGGGTTTTGAAAATGAAGAATTAATTCGACGAAGTTGGCGACGAAGTTGGCGACAAAGTTTGGGAACGAAATTTAGGAACGAAGTTTGGGACGAGATGCCCAGGCTTCAGGGCAGGGCTTTGATCTGCATCAAGGCGGAGGGTTTTTCTTCCTCGCACGCTGCCTTGAATATGGCCAGGAGTTGTTCAGCCATTCCGCGATGGTCACGCAAGCGCAGCGGGACGAAAAGCGGTCCAGCCAAAAATGCAGTCTGCCTGCTGGTGCTGATGCTGGGCGTGACCGTTCCGTTGCAATCCGAACCGCGGTCTTCGCCCGGCGATCCATTTCAATCCAACGCCGAGCTTCGACCGTACAATCCCATCGATCAGATCGTTCTGGCGCACCTCGAAAAGAATCAGGTGCGGCCGGCTCGCATCTGTTCAGACGAGGTGTTTGTGCGCCGCGTGTATCTCGATGTTATCGGCACGCTGCCGAGTGCCGTGGAAGTGCGTGATTTTCTGCTCGATGCCAGTCCGGACAAGCGCGCGCGCCTGATTGATCGACTGCTGGCTCGCGAAGAGTTCGCCGATTACTGGGCGATGAAATGGAGCGACCTGCTTCGGGTCAAAGCGGAATTCCCGATCAATTTGTGGCCGAATGCCGCCCAGGCTTATCACCGCTGGATTCGAACTTCGATCAAAGAGAACAAGCCTTATGACCGATTCGCGCATGAGTTGCTCACCTCGAGCGGCAGCAACTTCCGCGAGCCGCCGGTCAATTTTTATCGCGCCATGCAAAATCGCGATCCGCAAGGCATCGCCCGGACGGTGGCGTTGACTTTCATGGGCACGCGCGCGGAGAAATGGAGCACGAACCGGCTCGCGGAATTGGCCGCGTTTTTCTCCGCGGTCGGATACAAGGCTACGGCGGAGTGGAAAGAGGAGATCGTCTATTTCGATTCGACCAAAGTTCCCGTGAAAGGCGAGTGGCAATTGAAATTTCCTGATGGCACAACAGTTCGCAGCATCGGTGGCGAAGATCCGCGCCGCATATTTGCCGATTGGCTGGTGAAAAGCGGGAATCCGTGGTTCGCGCGGGCCATGGCGAATCGCGTTTGGTTTTGGCTGATCGGCCATGGTCTGGTCCATGAACCCGATGATCTTCGGCCGGACAATCCGCCAGTCTTGCCAGAATTGCTGGCGTTGCTGGAAAAGGAATTCGCGGCTTCTGGATACGATTTCAAAAAACTCTGCCGCGCTATTCTGTGCTCGCAAACATATCAACTCTCGGCGGCGCCAGCGGGCACAACGAACTCATTGGCCGCGCCATT
>JBFMDG010000068.1:0-16330 GCA_040754135.1 Verrucomicrobiota bacterium | reverse complement strand
AGAAGCCGGACGAGTGGTTTCGTTCCGAGGCCGGGCGAGGAGTGACGCTGAATATTCTTTCCTGGCAATCCGCAGCGGGAAGCTGGCCTAAGAATACGAACACCGCGGCTGCGCCGTTCACGGGGGATGCGAAACAACTCAAAGGCACATTCGATAACCGCGCCACCACCAGCGAGCTGCGCTTTCTGGCGCGCGCCTTTCGGGCCACCGCCGATCCTGTCTGCAAGCAAGCCTTCCTGAAAGGCATCGATCACATCCTCAACGCGCAGTACCGCAACGGCGGCTGGCCGCAATACTCCCCGCCGGGATCCGGTTATGCCCGTCACATCACGTTCAATGACGATGCCACGGTCCGATTGATGGAACTGATGCGGGAAATCGCCGAGCAGCCCGATTACGAATTTGTTGGAAAGGACCGGCGCGAAGCCGCGCGCGAGGCGTTTGCGCGCGGCGTCGATTGCATTCTCAAATGTCAGGTGCGCGTGGACGGGCGTCTGACCGCGTGGTGTGCGCAACATGATGAAAACGATTTCCGCCCGCGCCCGGCTCGAAGTTTCGAGCTGGCGTCATTGAGTGGTTTTGAAAGCGTGGGCATTGTGAAATTGCTCATGAGCATCCCGCAGCCAAACGAGCGCGTTGTGCAGGCGGTGGAAAGCGCGGTCGCATGGCTCGATTCCGTGCGACTTGCCGGCATTCGGCAGGTTGAAGAAAAAGATCCCAATACGCCAAAGGGCTACGACAAAAAGATTCTGAAAGATCCTAATGCGCCGCCGCTGTGGGCGCGGTTTTACGAGATCGGAACGAATCAGCCGCTTTTCGTTGATCGCGACGGCACGCCGAAGTACCAACTATCGGAAATCGGTTACGAACGGCGCAATGGTTACGCCTGGCTGGGCGATTGGCCCGCTGACCTTTTGCAAAAAGAATATCCCGCCTGGAAAAAGCGCCTCGCGCCAAACGCAACGCAACCTCCTTCCGCGCCGTAATCCTCTCTCGCGCACGCCGGACCTGGCCGCGCCACGTAACGAGCGCGGGAAAGGGTCGAATCCAGTTTTGCAAAAGCTGTCCTTTTTCCAAACGCGCAGCCTCGCGTTGCCATTCCACATTCGGGTGTCCCCAAAGAAAACCAGGCTTCCCGCTTGACGCGCCGGATTGCGAGCGAACAATCGATGGCGCGAATGCCATGAAACAGGATTGCTTGTTTTGTCCTTGGCGGGCCGCGAAAGTGGACCTACGGAATGATGCTGCTTTCGTTCGAGGAGGCGCGTTCACGTTGATCGAATTGCTCGTGGTCATCGCCATCATTGCCATCCTTGCCGGCCTGCTTCTTCCCGCGCTGGCCAAAGCCAAACGAAAAGGTCAAACCGCCGTTTGCCTTTCCAACCTGCGTCAATGGGCGCAGATCTCGCACATGTACTGCAACGACAATGACGACAAGTTCTGGCTCGATCTCGGGCACAACCCTCAAGGAACCTGGATGATGGTCCTCGAAGATTTGTACGGCCGCGCCGGGCAATTTCGACTTTGTCCCACGGCGCAAAAAACCAACCGGATCGGGTACGGAAGCACGTTCGAAGCGTGGGGTCCGTACCAGGCGGCTCACGGATTTCGCCCGCAGGACTATGGCAGTTACGGCATCAATCATTGGATCAACACCTTGCCGCCGGGCAGCGCCGGCTGGCGCGGAAAACCAGAGTGGCAATGGGGAACATTGTCCGCGATGCGGGAACCGACGATCACTCCGTTGATGGGCGATTGTGCCTGGTATGGCGGGCAACCGTTCGATTTTCAAAGCGGCATGAACGGCGGCAGACCGGCCCCAAGCCGCGACTACAACAAAACCAACCCGCAACAATGGGAATGGGACATGGCGCGCTTTTGCATGGACCGGCATGCCAAAGGAATTCAGCTTGGCTTCGCCGATGGTTCAGCGAGCAAAGTGCGTCTGCCGAATCTCTGGGATTTGCAGTGGCACAAACAATTTCGCCGCACGAATCACGTCGCCATCCGTTGGTTTTGATCGGTGCCGCTCGGAAGTTTTCCAAAGGCTTGAGATTGTTCGGGCGTGGCCATTATGCTGCGGCAGTTCATGCCACAAGAAGCGATGCCATCGAACCGCGCCCTGGCGGGTGTGATTCGCCCCACCACCTTGATCGAATCATTTCGTTTATCGAGAAAGCTCGGCGCCGAAATCACTTTGGCGAGCGAATCCTTTCAGCACACGGGCAGTTTCAAATTCCGCGCCGCTTACAACCTGGCTGCAAACGTCCCACACGCCAAAATTATCACGGCGTCCTCGGGCAATTTCGGTCAAGCCCTCGCCTGCGCGTGCGCCATGCTCGGCAAATCGTGCGTTGTCGTGATGCCCCACACCTCGGCTCGAATCAAAATGGATGCGGTGCGCGAGTTCGGCGGCAAGATCGAGATCGTCGATGTGCGCGTCAAAACCCGCGCCGCCCGCGTGGCCGAACTCGGAAAAGAGAATCCTGAAGCCTGTCTGGCGAGCGCCTATGACGATCCATTCGTCATCGAGGGCAACGCCTCGCTGGGACACGAACTCGGCCAATGCGGGCGAAGTTGGGATTACATTCTCGCTCCGGTCGGTGGCGGCGGGTTGACTTCTGGCTTGATCACCGGTTTGCGCGCGGTTGGCAGCGAGATCCCGGTCATCGGCATCGAGCCGATTTTGGCCAACGATGCGGCGCGTTCATTGCGCGCCGGCCAGTTGATCGTCAACGAGCAGGAACCACAAACGCTGGCCGATGGCGTGCGCACGTTGAGCCTCGGCAAAAACAATTGGGCCATCCTGCAACGCGGTTTAAGGGAGATCATCGAAGTGAGCGAAGAGCAGATTCGTGAGGCGGTCCGGTTGCTTTTCAATGTGGCCAATTTGAAAGCCGAACCGACCGGGGCTTTAAGTGTGGCTGGAGTTTTGGCCGCAGGCGAACGTTTCGCCGGCAAATCCATTTGTTGCGTGATCAGTGGTGGCAATGTGGATCCCGACCTGTTTCGCACGTTGCTTGAAAAATAGTTGCGTTCCTGGCGCGCGGTAATTTCGGCTCGGTTTCAAACTAATCGGCTACAGACGCGCGCCCGAAACTCCGAAGCGGCCGTTCAGAAAGGGAGCCATTTGAAATCGAACGCGCGTTCCAGCATCCAGGTGGCGGCCAGGAGGGCAATGACGGCCGATCCCAAACGCAAAGTCACTGCCTGATAACTCCAATGACGCCGCCAAAAATAAGCGATCGGGAGAAAACCGGCCACGATCGCCAATTGTCCGAACTCGACGCCGAGATTAAACCCAACCAAAGCCAGCGCGAGCGTGGTGCTGGTCAATCCGAGATCCCCCAGCACATTGGCAAAGCCGAATCCGTGAATCAGCCCAAAGGCGAAAGCCACCAGCCATCCCCGTTCTCGGAAAATCGGGAACACATTGTTCAGCGCGGCCAGCACCACCGAACCAGCGATCGTCGATTCCACAAGTCGCGAAGGCAATTGCACCCACTGCAATGTGGCCAGGCTTAACGTAAGCGAATGCGCGACGGTAAATGCCGTGACAATTTTCACCACATTCACCAAAGCGGTCCGAAAACTCCCGACACGCTCCCAACCGGACTCGGTCCGATGCAACACCGAGGGCAGGAGCAGCGCCACCAGAAAGAGGATGTGATCGAAGCCAATCCAGATGTGCCAGACGCCTTCTCGCAGAAACATGACAAACTCCTTGAAAGGTTTCGGCTGAGCCAGTTCGAAGCGATGCGACGGTTGTTCCGGACTGAAGACGGCCGTCTGCACCTGGCCTTCGCAATCCAACCGCAGCAACCCGCGATGCAACGGATCAAGATCAAAAAACGATTCGTAATCGATCTCGAGCACTTTGGGCCAACTCAATCCTTCCACGGAAAACCGGAGCACGACATACGCGCCATCGGTATGGATATCGACGAGCGTTTCGCTGATTTTGATTTCGCCCGTTTGGCCATCGCCTTGGATGTGAAGGCGTGAGAGGGCATATGCGGCCGCAGCTTTCTCGCGCGCCTGCAACTCTCCCCAGGTGATTTCGCCATCAGCATTGATGTCCAGCCCCACGGCCACTTCCAAATCGCGCAACGCAATGTCCCATTGTCCGGTGAATTGCTGCCTTGAAATGAATAAACTGAGGTAGGTGTCACTTGGCTTGTGCGCGTAAGCCGAAGGCAGCAAAAAAATCATCGCGACCATGGCGCAGAAAAGACGCGCCGCAAACCGGCCGGAGCGCCGCGGCTCAAGGGCGTTCGAGATGTTCTTCGATTTGTTCAATCCGTTTGTTGAGACGCACATCTTCCACACGATTCGTTCGGAACCAAGCCATGACCGGTATGGCGCCGGACCATTTCCGGGCCGCCAGGGCCGCCTCGACCAGGATGCGAGCATCGGCGGGTTCGCGTTGAACTTCCCAATTAGCCGAAGCCAAAACAAACGCGCGTGCAGGATCGTTTTGCAGTTCGAGCGCAAAACGCGCCTCTTCACGTTGATGCACCGCATCCCCGCGCAAACGCGAGGCCTCGAAGCGGTCGTGCAACTGCCGGATTTGGCCTTTCAACACCGCACTGCCCGAATGCAATGCCTTTTGCGCCAGCGCCTGCCGCAGGAGCAATCCATCGGACGGCACTTGATCTTTGAAAAGCGAAATTACTTTTTCAGGCCGGCCTTGATCCAACCAAAAATCGGCTTCGGTTGCGATCAGGAGTGGATCAGGAGCAAACTCCTTCCTGGCTTTGGCGAAATAATGCTCTGCCTGCTCCTTCCAACCCAGGCGCACGGCGATGTCAGCCAGAATTGACCACGCCCATTGCTTTTGGTCGTCGGGGGCATCCGCGGAACGATCCAGGGCGCGCCGGAGCAGTTCGTGACTTTTTTCAGCCTGACCTTGCAAGGAGCCAATGCTGGCTGCGCAGGCCGTGGCCAGCAACTCGGGCGCGCAACGGAACAACTGCAAGGTGGCCTGCGCCGCGGAAAGATAATTCCCCTGCACCTGCAAAATTGTGCATCGATTCAGCCACGCTTGCGCATTGAGCGGATCCAAAACCAAAGCACGATCGAGATCGATCAGAGCCAGATCGAATCGATGCTGGCTCTGGTGAATAGCCGCTCGCAAATTCAAAATGGCCGGGGAAACCTCGGTCGATAGCCACCAAGGTTTCAGGGCCGCTTCCGCGTAACCGAGAAATCGCGGATCCGATTCGCGCCGAGAACGCGTGATGAGTTTTGTGGCGAGCGCCGCCGCCACGGATTCATTGGTGGGATTGGCTTTTAACTCGCGCTGGAGCGATCGAATGAGTTGAGCATCCGGATCAATCGCTGAGAAGCTCGTGCGTTCGAGGACCTGATTTTTGTCTCGTGGAAGAAACGGCTCCGCTTGTATGGCGATTCCAAAGCCAATGGCCAGCACGACCATTCGGTGCAGGTTCAGGCAAATCGCCGGTGGAATTCGAACTGGAACCTTTTGAACTGTTTTCATGAGGTGAAACTTCGGCGGGTTTTGGCGCACACACGATTTTCACCAAAACCCGCCGGCCTCTCATGCGAGCAGGACTTCGTTATTTCACACCCACTTTGATGGTGTTGCCATCAACCACGACTCCGTCCAACGTGACTTTGCGATCCGATTTCGTCCGCACGAACCCAGCCTCCGCGTCCGGCTTCGGCACATTCAATTGTTTGGCATTTGCGTTCCAGGTGGCGGGCACGCTTTGGAATGGACCGGTGACTTTCGAAGCCGTTTGCACCGTCAGCGTCACGCTCGGTTCATTCGGTGAACCCGGGATGGGTGGCAAGAGATATGGAAAGGACGACAGAAACATGCGCGCGTTGACCGCCGCTCCGTCCGTAAATGGCAGATCGCCGGAAGGCGCCACGTCCGGCGTCAGCAATTTGCCCATGGCCACGCGCAACGCGATATCAACCACGTCATCGCCAGGCCGGCGGCCGTTTGGAAACCCGGCCAGATCCGCTTTATTGACATCGAGCACGCCCTGGCTGATCCCGGCGATGACGCCGAGCGGATTCTGTTTGTCCAGCGGAGTGGGAGCGACGGCGGTATTCAAACGCACAAATTCAGCGACGCTTCCGTCTTTGTTAAGCCCATCCACACCGGTGACGAAAGCGGCGACGAGGTCATTGCGCGGAATGGCGGTGGGCGCTTTCACGCCCGCCGCGCCAAAGAGGAGTTCCACAATGGCCGGGAGGGTTGGATGCGTAACGTAATCGGCGAAGTTGGCCAGGTCATCTTTTGGTTCGCTGGCGTTGAATTTGTCTTTGTCCTTCAATCCGATGACCACTTCGTTGACGAGCGGCATGCCCAATCGGGACACCTGGGTGATTTCCTGACCGACATTTCCGAGCGGTTTGATTTTACTGGCCGTGGTCCAGGCGGCAATGATCGGTTTGTCCGGCGCGCTCAAAAGACACTCCTTCGGCAACTCAAGAATAATTGAAGTGACATTCTTATAAGCGAGGCTGTCGCGATTGGCATCGTCTGGACCGATGGGGCTGGTGCTGATGTTCACCAGATCGAAGGTTTCACCCAGGTTGACGACGAACGGATCTTTGCGCTGACCGACGAACATTTTTCCCGGAGTCGTGCAACCGGGAATGCGGATGGGATAAACATAACTGTTCGCGTAAGCGTTGTAATCGGGAATGGTTTTTGTGCCGACGTTGTCCAGCGGCTTGGTGAACGTGGCGGAATCGTTGTCCGCATTTTTGATCGGTTCGGGCGTTCCGGAACGGCGCGGGCCGCGCACCAGATTGACCGTGTAGGTTTGATCGAAGTTCAGCGCTCCGGTATTGCCCGCACCGATCTGGCCGACCGCCAGCACCGGGACTGCGACGGTTTTTTGATTTCCCGGCGGGCCGATGGGAAGGGCAATGTCACGCGAAGTGTTGGAAAATCGAAATTGAAACGTGAGATCTTCACGAGCATCCCCGTTGTTATCGATGTGGATTTCGTAAAAAGCGTCGGGATCGAGCGCGAAGTAATTCGGTCCGCCATAGGCATCCTGCAGCGGGAGGTAATTGGCCACAAGGGTGACGAAATTTTCACGGCCGGGTTCGTAACTGTTGAAAACATAGAAGTCGGTGCAGTCCAACTTCGGCGTGGTGGTGATCAATGGCGCCTCGCGATGGCTCGAGGCCCACAGTGTGAAGGAGAGGGCGGCGGCGGCCGCTGCGGGCAGAATCAGAGAACGGTCAATGCAGGATGGTTTCATAATTTTATTGAGCGCACGACTGATTGGGTGCGCGGACGATTACGCGAGGATTTACGCGGCCGAGCGACGATTGGATGCAGAAATTGTGACTTCCGATGCGATGGACTTGCGCTAAACTATGCCCGCAATGAATTTGAGCACGGTGCCATTTGAAATTTCCGATCCGATCAACGCCCGCATTCTTGCCATTTCGGAAGACCGCATTCAGGGATTCCAGCGCGATCCCTTCGGCGAAATCGCCCGTCAATCCGGAATCGAACTGCCCGTTGTCATCGAGCGGATTCAATCGATGTTGCGCGCCGGCACGATTCGACGCGTCCGTCAGACGCTGATGGCGACGAATCTGGCGCCGGGCGCGCTCGTGGCGTGGGAAGTTGACGCGGAGAAACTCGAGGCCGCGTTCGATTTCATGTTCCAGCAGGATCCCTTTTCGGGACATGTGGTCATTCGGTCGGCGGATCCGGCCACGCCGGGTTCGAATTACAAACTATGGACGACCCTCAAGGTGCCGCAGGGATATTCGATGCGGAAACATTGCGAGTATCTCTGCACCCGAACGGGCGCGGTTCATTTTCGGTTGATGCCGGCCAAACGCCTCTTCGTCCTCGGTGTGGGCCACATCCGCAGGCGCGGCCTGGAAATCGGCAGCAAAGCCGAGATCCCGGCCGAAGCCATGGACGTGCAAGTGGTGCAATTGAATGAACTTGAATGGCGTGTGCTGGTGGCTTTGAAACGGGAATTCGAACCTGAAGAAATCGTTCCTGCGCTCTGGCAGGCTCGATCGACGGAAGCAGGCATCCCGCTGGAAACATTTTACGAAGTCGCCGAAGATTTGAACCGCCGAAAAGTCATTGGACGTTTTTCGACCTTTCTTGAACACGTCAAACCTTTGGCCGATGGACAACGCGTGACTCGGTTCAACGCGCTCTTTCATTGGGCCGTTCCACCGGGACGCGAAATCGAAGCCGGCCGGGAAGTGGGGCGCCATCACATTCTCACTCATGCCTATTGGCGCGAAGGCGGCCCCGAATTCCGCAACGTCAATATCATGGCTGTGGCTCACGGAACGGACAAAGAATTGGTGCTCGCGCACAAGGTGGCCATCGACGAGCACCTTAAGAATATGGGCATCCCGGTCAGCTACACCAACGTCTTCTGGGGTGGCCGCAGCGAGATCAAGCCCTCCGAAATCTCTCCGTTCGCCTACGCCGATTGGTGCCGAAGTGTCGGGCTCGATCCGGAAGCAATGCGGGATTGATCGATCCGACGCAGCATCGGCTTGAGGGGATCGAGTGGACGCGACGGACCCCTTGGAAAGCGCGGCAAGACAATCGTTGGATGAGCTTCTCTGCTTGAGCGCTACAAAACGGCATTGACGATTTTAAGGCAGGTGTTGATGTTGAAATGTGTTGGGCAAGGCTATGAAACCAGTCCGAGTTTCAATCGTGATTCTGATGTGCTGGCACCTTTTGGTTGCGAGCAGTGCCTTGCAAAATGAGTCACCTTCATCTCCGGTCTCGATTCACTCGCGTTCGTCATCTGCTTTTCTTCCGCGGCCGCTTTCAGATGTGGTGAAGTTGAAGGAAGCGGATATTTCCGATGACGTCATCCTGGCTTATATCGAAAGCGCCCGAGTTCCTTTCAGTCCAACTGCCGATCAGATTCTGGCCCTGCACGAAAAAGGAATTTCCGATCGGCTTCTCACCGCGATGATCAAACATCGTCCGGCGCAACCCGCAGCCGCGGCGTCTTATGCGCCCAGTCCAGCACCGCCTGCACAAACGGCGACGCGCATCATCGTTCAAGCGCCGCCTCCGGTTTATGTGCAACCGGCGCCCGTTTACGTTGCGCCTCCTCCGGTTTACGTCACGCAACCCTTTTATTACAATCCGCCGGTTTACTTCTCGTTCGGGTTTCGGCACCATCATCCCTTCCCCTTTTGGCGGCATTCCTTCCATTTCGGCCATTCGCATCGTTTTTGGCATTCGCATTTTCATCACCGGCATCACTTTGGCCATGGGCGAATCCTTTACGACCGATTCAACCGGCCGGTCTTTGGGAGGCCGAGCTTTCACGGCGCGTTTGTGAGGCGATGAGGTTGAGTGGAAAGGGCTGAGTAAAAACGCGAACCGAGAGGCCGGCGCGTGAACTACGGTTGATCAACCGCGCGGTAAAACCGATAGGGCGCATTGGAACTCCCCGGGTCCACGAAGTCAATCACGCCATTCACAGGGGTATTGGTGCTGAGCGCTTCCCAATTGAGCAAATCCGTTGAGGTTTCAATCACCAGGCGGTGTCCTTCCACTGTGGTCAATTGAAAACCAAATGTACCGTCCGGATTTCGCGTGAGCCCACTCAAGCGCGGCAATACGGGTGGCGCAACGGTGATGGTCACAGGAGAAGCGTTGGCCGTGGCGCCGAGTTCATCGGTGGTTCTCGCCGTAAGCACGTGAGTCCCGACGGGCGCGTTGGACCAGATCACGTTGAAAGGCGCGGCATTGACCGAGCCGATCGACTGGCCATTCGCAAAAAACTCGACCAGCACGATGCGCCCATCGAGATCATTCGCCGAGGCGAAGACGGTGACACTGACCGGCGCCGTGAAGACTGAATTGTCGGCCGGCATGAAAATCGAAATTGCGGGGGGCTGATTGCTTTTGACGACCGTTACAAACGCGCTCGATGAAATGTTGCCGCCGTCGTTGTCGATGGCGCGAGTGGTGAGCGTGTAAATGCCCGGAGCGTTATTGGTCCATTGCACCTGGTATGGCGCATTTGTGGCCGAGCCGATCAGGACGGCGTTGACGTAGAAATCGACGCGGCTGATGCTCCCGTCCACATCAAAGGCATCGGCAATAACCGGGACCGAAGCCGGCGCGATAAAAGTCTGTCCAATGCGCGGGCTCAAAAAGGAAACGAACGGCAGGACATTCTCGAATGACCAACGGCCAAAGAACAAGGAAGGCCGGCGCGCCGCATGATTGAATTCGCCTCCCACGTAAACTTGCCGGCCCTTGACCACTAAGGCGGAAATCGGGCCATCGACACCCAGTCCCAAGGCCGACCATGCGACACTGTCCCAGCGCGCGATGCGATTGACCATCAAACCTGCCGCATCCGTGAATTCACCGCCTAAATAAACGGTGCGGCCTTCTCCAGGGGCCATCGTTCGAACGGAGTTGTTGGTGCCGGACACTCCTCCCCCGAGCGCGAGCCAAGTCTGGCCGTCCCACTGCGCGAGATAAGCTGCGGCTGTATTTGTGCCCGCCACGGTAAAACGGCCACCCACAAAAAGATCTTCGCCCACCGTGGCGAGCGTCAGCACGGAATCATTGACACCATTGTTGGCGCCCTTCCCTAACGGCAACCATTTTGTTCCATCCCATTTTGCGACGCGCACCGCGTTGGTTTTCCCCGCTTTGGTGAATTCTCCTCCGGCATAGAGCGCGCCTTGCGAATCGACGGCCAACGCCAGAACATTCCCGTCCATTCCCGTATCGAGCGCGGACCAGCGCGCCCCATCCCATCGTGCGATGCGGTTGGCGCTGAACCCGCCCGCGCGCGTGAACTCGCCGCCAACGTAAAGATTGGTGCCGGACACAGCGATGGCCCGAACCGGTCCATCGAGCCCAATGCCAAGAGGGGACCAACGGCTGCCGTCCCATCGGGCGATCCGGTTCGCGCTCACTCCGCCAGCCAAAGTGAACGTGCCGCCAACAAAAACATCGTGCCCGGCATTGACCGCGACGGCGTGAACCGGTCCATTGACGCCATTGCCAAGTGCGGACCAGGTTGAGCCGTCCCACCTGGCGATATAATTGGCGCGCACAGCGCCAGCATTTGTAAATCCGCCGCCGACGTAGATTTGTTCGCGTTCAACGGCCATGGCCAGCGCGGGGCCATCGAGACCCAAGCCCAACACAACCCATCCGCTTCGCGGCAGCCGAGCCAGGTTGGTAATCGTTTCTGCCGAAAAAATGCCGCCGATGAAAATCTCCTGCTGGCTGAAGGCAATGGTAAAAACATTCCCCTCGACACCGGATTCCGCATTGCTAAGCCAGAAGGTCCAGTTCTGCACGTCGGCGTTCCATTTCGCGAGGTTTTTGGCGAGCGTTTGGCCGGCAACGGTAAAAGAACCGGCCACGAGCAATTCTTGATCGACCCATGCGAGCGCCCGCACGGGTCCATTTAATCCGCTGCCCAGAACGTTCCAACGATTGCCATCCCAGCGGGCGACGTTATTGGCGCCGGTAATTCCGCCAGCTTCGTTGAATTGTCCGCCCACGTACAATTCTCCGGAATCACTGAACGTGAGCGCGGTCACCGTGCCATTGATTCCGGCTGTGAGCGGATTCCAACGGATCCCATCCCAGCGGGCAATGCGGTTGACAATGGAATTGCCGGCCACATTGAAAGCTCCGGCAGCAAAAACTTGTGAACCACGGACGGCCAATGCGTGAACGGCCCCGCCGCTGACGCCTCCTCCAACGTCGGACCACGCTTGGCCGTTCCAACGCGCGATGTTGCTCAAGCTGACGCCATCCGCGCGGTTGAAAGTGCCGCCAACATAAATCGCGTCTCCATCCACCGCGATGGCATTGACCGATCCATTGACGCCCGCGCCGAGAGCCGACCAGCCAAAGCCATCCCACCGCGCGATATTGCTGACCTCGATGCCGCCCGCGTTCGTGAATGAACCGCCCACATAAAGATCACCGCCACTGACGGCCAGGGAGAGGACGGTGCCGCTGACGCCGCTGCCGAGCGCAGACCAGTTTGCGCCGTTCCAGCGTGCGATGCGAAGGGCATTCGTCGAGCCGATGGTGGTGAAATCACCGCCGACGTAGATATCGCCATTTGCACTGACCGCGATGGCATTGATGTAACCGTTGAGGCCTTGGCCGAAGGGAAGAAACGAGCCGCTGAGATTCCATTTGGCGAAGCCTTTGGAAATGAGTCCGCCGGCGCGGGTGAAATTGCCACCTACATAAAGACTGGTCCCGCTCAGTGCAAACACTGAGACGGGACCATCTACCCCACTGCCCAGCGCCAGCCAGTTGGCTCCATCCCACCGGGCGATGTTGTTGACGCTCCCACCTCCAGACGCGGTGAAGGATCCACCGACAAAAAGCTCGTTCCCAATGGCAACCAATGCATTGACGGATTGAAATGACAGATTACGGGATGCGCTTTCGAGAGGCGCCCAGAATTGGCCATCCCATCGCGCGATGGACTGAGCCGGAAATCCACCCGCATTTTGAAAGGCGCCGCCGAAATAAACTTGATTCGTGCTGACCACGGCGATGGCGTTGACCGATCCGTCCAATCCATTGCCCAGCGCGCTCCAAGTCCCAGCAGAGTATTTGGCCGCATATTTCGCGCTGCGCCCATCGGCGTTGGTGAATTCGCCTCCCACATAAAGATTGGTCGTGGCGGAATCATACACCAGCACGTTGACCTGGGCATCGGTGCCATCGCCCAATGCCAGGCCGGCGGATCCGTCCCACTGCACAATGTTATTGGCATTGGTGCCGAGGGCACGATCGAATGAACCGCCGAAATACGTTTCCGTGGCACTGACAATCAGGATCGTGCGCACCGGGCCATTGATCCCGCCCCCGGCAAAAGGAGCCCAGATGCGAGTGGTTGGATTCCAAACGGCAAGATTCTGCACGGCTTCGCCGCCGGCAGAGGTGATCTCTCCTCCCACCAACAGTTCCGTGCCGTTAAATGCGAGCGAGTAAACGGTGCCTTCCACACCCGATCCCAGAGGACTCCAGGCCTGGCCGTTCCAAAGCGCGATATTCTTGACCGGCACACCGCCCGCGGAGGTGAATGAGCCGCCGACATAAATTTCCGTTCCAGTGCCGTTAGTGGCCATGGCATAGATCTGCCCTTCGATTCCTGGAAAATTAAATCGATCATCCCAACTCCCCTGCCCTCCGCCAATCGGTGCACCGATTTGTTGCGTTGTCGTCGAAACACTCCCCTGCCCCGACAGGGTTGAAACTGCTGCAGTTGTCAAAGGCCACGCCGGCAAGTCCGATTCCAGAGTGTGAATCAATGAAGCGGCCGAAAGTTCCGCAGTCGAGACGGCGATTGGAGTCGCGCAGACTATGAAGCGTTCCAGCAGAAGCAGGCTTGAAACTAACAAAACTAAAAATCGCGTGGGTCTCATCAGGCCGAATTGCCTGGGTTCACTGCGCGCCGCGCAAGCTCCCGGCATTCTAAGCTCATCGTTTTTTTCAGGAGTCGATGTGGCAGAATTGTAGTTGGAAATTTTGGGTCGTGAACTGTGCGTCTTCCGGCACATGCGTTGCGAGTTTGGCCTCTGAATTTGCTGTAGCGGGCACAAGATTAAGGCTGCCCTGTTCAACCCCTGAACAGGGCAGCCTTTTCCCACCTAGCACCAAACCAACAACCTCACAGCGCGCAATTTTAGCAAAAGCCATTCCGGGAACCGCTGGAATTCTTTTTTGAAATGAAAATATTTTTGGCGCGCGAAATCAGTGAAGAAACGCCCGGAAATTCGAAGATTATTCCGCCCCCATTTTGACTTCAGGTCAATGCCGGAAATGGCATGCGCAATTTTCACGCACCACGCGTGAAACTCATCACCTTTCCTCGTTCATGATCTAGATCCAGATGCCACGCGACGGTGCCAGTCGAGTGTTAAATCGAAAATCGAAGCAATCCGCCTCGTCGAGATTGTCCCTGGAGGCGCGGCTAGTCAATACGGCAACGGAGCGCCGTCCATGCGAGCGGAGGTTCGCTTGGCTACCCAGAGGATGTCTGGATTCTCGCGCACCGCCACGGCCCCTTGCAAGCTGACATAAGTGACTTTGGGAATGCCCTGGGGACGGACCCATTTATGAATTTCAGAGTGGCCATCTGCAAAAGCGAATCCGCAAGCGTTGTTATGGTACTTGCTGGGATAATCAATCCAGGAGGTGGTCGTTCGCGTGGCCGGTATTTGCACGGCAAACCCGCCGTCATTGATGCTGTCTGGATGTTCATCAATCATCACCCAGAGATTGACCGGCGCCGGATCGGTGAGGTCTCCATCCTTCACATAAACACGATAGGGGTTTTGTGGCAGCCAGCCGCCGCGACCCGAATAAGGAGTCGGTTTGCCGGTGAGATTGGGCCCAATGGCCTGGCTCATTGCGATGCTCCGCACGCGCGGCAGTCCGGTTTTTCCTCGGGATTTACTGCGATCGGCGGGGCATTTGAAAATGCCGGGCGCCTGGGTGTATTTGCCGAGGTAAGCCCCTTTCGCGGGATCGATGAGATACGAAATATTGGTGTTGTCCTGCGCGCCGTTGTAATCGAGCCAGCCCCGGATCCAGCCGCCGTTCGGATTATCTTCGTTCGGCACGAAGTTCCCATTGTGATCATCGGCGTAAAGCCGCCAGGCGTACATGACCTGGCGAAGATTGTTCATGCAAAAAACGCCCTGCGTTTTCGATTTCGCTTTGCTCAGCGCCGGCAGCAGCATTCCGGCAAGAATGGCAATGATCGCAATGACGACGAGCAGCTCGATGAGGGTGAAGGCGTGATTTTTCCTGAGGTTCAGAAAGCGTGCGTTTTTCATAGCAGCACTCGGAATTGGAAGTGGTTGATGAGGCATTTTTATTTCCGAATGCGTTCCAAGTCAAAGTTTAACTCACGTCACTCTTCCGACGGGCGGTGTGTTTTTTGCCGCACACCCGGCTCAAACGACCCTCACGAACCCAAAAGCAGCAAAATGGTTGGCACTGCTTCCTCGATTTTCACGGGTTGCAGCGTTCCGCCGCGCTTCTTGATTTCCACTTCGCCTTTGGCCAGCGATTTTTCACCGATGCCCACGCGGAAGGGAATGCCGATGAGTTCCGAATCCTTAAACTTCACTCCCGGACGTTCATCGCGATCATCAAAAAGCACCTCGATGCCACGCGCCGTCAGGTCCGCATAGATGCGATCGGCCACTTGGCGCACGGGGCTGTTCGGCGCCACGCTGAGTGGCGTGATGCAAACCGCGAATGGCGCGACCGAAACCGGCCAGATGATGCCATCCTTGTCCTGCGATTGTTCGATGATCGCTTGCATCGTGCGGGTCACGCCGATGCCATAGCAGCCCATCACCGCGGGATTTTGTTTGCCGGCTTCGTCGAGGAACAAAGCGCCCAAAGCTTCGCTGTATTTTGTGCCGAGTTTGAAGACATGCCCCACTTCGATGGCGCGGCGGATTTTCAAGGGTTGATCACAAACCGGGCAGGATTCACCTGATTGAACGAGCCGCAGGTCGGCCCATTTTGTGACGGTGATATCGCGATCGATCGCCACATTTCGGAAGTGAAATCCATCTTCGTTTGCCCCGGTGGTCATGCCCACAGCGCCGCGAAGGAGTTCGTCGGCATAAACCGAAAACGAGGTGACCTTTACCGCGCCCAGGCTGCCGGGATGCGCGCCAAGTGCAGAGAATATCTCCTCCTCGTTAGCTGGACGGAAATTGGTTGTGCCCAATGCGCCGGCGAGCTTGGCTTCATTTAATTGGTGGTCACCGCGCAGGAGAACCAGGACAATGTTGCTCTCGACAAGGTAAACGAGCGTCTTAATTTGCGCTTGCGCGGAAACACTGTGGGGAGGACGAGTGAGCGCCTCGATGGTGACCACGCCGGGGGTGGGAAATTTCTCGAGGCCCGCATCGGGAGGCCGCAGCGCCATGTGAGCAGCGATCGCCACGCGGCTGGTGGCTTTCTCGACATTGGCCGCGTAATCGCCCGCTTCGCAATAGGCAACCTCGCTTTCGCCAGTTTCCGCCGGCACCATGAACTCGTGGGAAAACTTTCCGCCCATGACGCCGGTATCCGCTTCCACAGGGATGGCCTTGAGACCGCACCTTTGGAAAATGCGGACATAAGCATCGTACATCTTTTGATAACTCACCTGGGCGGCTTCGTCGGTGGCATCGAAGCTGTAGGCATCTTTCATGATGAATTCCTTGGCGCGCATGAGGCCGAACCGAGGGCGGATTTCATCGCGAAATTTGGTTTGAATCTGATAGAAGCTTTTGGGCAGTTGCCGGTAGGAACTGATTT
>JBFMDG010000067.1:0-16427 GCA_040754135.1 Verrucomicrobiota bacterium | reverse complement strand
GCGGTTGACCGCCTGGAGCGCGGCGCGTCACCGCTGCCAGGAATGGCGAGTTGCGAATTGTCCAAAGATCTGAAACAGGCGCAGCAATCGGGAAGTCCCGCCAAATATCTCCGGTGTTCACATCGAAAAGTGTCAATCGCCCGTTCATTCGAGTTGCTGCCATGTGCCGGCTGTCTGCGGTAAACTGGCGCACCGCGATATTGGCGGGCAGTTTCACCCGCCGTACCGAATTGTCGATATGCCAAAGCCAGGTTTCTCCATTTTCGAAAAGCGCATGAAAAACATTTCCGTCAGGACTAAATCCGGGAATGCGCAGCCGCCCTCGGTCTTCATCCTGGAACGACATCAGATCGGCGTCGTCATGTAGCCGGGCAAACTGAAATAAGCCATTGGCCAGCGTGTAAACGACGCGATTGACGCCGGGATACACCCGGACCTCTTTGGCGCCGGGACGCTGATGCCGCAAGGATTCTGCTTGCCGCAGGTCGGGCAGCGCGAGCGCGGCCACAGCTTCTGTGCGGAGGTTCGCGTAACCGCCCAAAAGCTGAACTGCATTCGTGACGTGGCTCAGTGTGGTGAACCGCTGGCCCGTGCGGCCGGATCGGCGTTCGGCCCGCGCGCTCGCCAGCAGGGATTGTCCGAGCTGTTCGCGCGAAGCTTTCTCGGCCTCTTGCGCGCGCCGCCGCAGTACTGATTCGTGATGCCGCTGGCGTTCGGATTCCTGCGCGCGCCGATCGACGATGACGAGGGCGCCGATCGATAAAAGCATCATAATTCCGGCGACTGCGGCAAGATGTGTTACGCGGGCGAGCCGCAATTCGAGCAGGCGCGCGCGCCGCACGGACTTGCCGCTTTGGAGCATGGCCAGATCAGCAAGCATGGCTTCGGCAGCCGAATAACGCCGCGCAGGTTCTGGCTCGCATGCTTTCAAAATGATTTCGTTCAGCTCCATGAGCGCCCGATGTTCCGGCGCGTCGGGCCAGTCTGCCGGCAACCGCGGGAATTGCTGGCGATCGAAACCGGTGCAGGCTTCGTACAGCACCTTTCCCAGGCTGAAGAGATCGGCTTGCGGCGTGCCGGGTCCCTCTGGCGGGACAAATCCTTCCGTGCCGACGAACGATCGGGATTCCCCTGCTTCGGCCACCAGCCCGATGTCCGCCAGTTTGGGAATGCCTTGAACAAAAATGATGTTGGACGGTTTGACGTCGCGATGAATCAATCCGTGCCGGTGCAAATGCGAAAGAGCCGTGGTCAGCGCGATTCCGGCGCGCAAGGTTTCCTGAAAGGAAAGCCGGCCGCGGCGGGCCATGGCCGCGGAGAGTGTGTGGGGCTGGTAGATTTCAGCATCAATCGAAGCGCCGGATGAGACGTCATCAGCAAGCTCCATCACATAATAAAAACAACCGGCACTGGAGTGCCGGCCTACGTGCAGGATTTGAACGAGGTTCTCTTGCGAGCGCGAGACCGGCTCAAATTTCTTAATGCCGGTGAATTCACGATCAAAGGGGCGGTCATCGGAAAAGGTGTGCCGATGGACAACCTTGATGGCGCGAAAAGCGCCGGTGACATTGCGCGCGAGCCACACTTCACCGTAGCTGCCCCGTCCAATGCGCCGGAGCAAATCATAATCGCGCATGTCGAGGGCGCTGGAGATTTGATTCAGGGCGGAGTCTGGCTGTTGCGGAATCGCCTGCGACACGGCCGGAGCAAAGCAGAAATGGAAATGTTAAGCAATGCTGTTGCGGCGCCGCGGCAGCCCGCGGTTCGCGGTCCTTCTCAGAGTTGTTCCACGGGCCTCGATTGATTTGTGGGAGACGGCCTGTTACATCTGGCGATCGAGCTTGAGCAATTCCCTTTTGAGCAAGCGACCCACACGATGTTTGGCAAGATAAGCCTGGGCGGCATTGATGCCGAGCGCTTTTGTGACTTTGGCGAGGGGCATTTCCTGCAAAACATAGTAATCAAAAATCTGAAACTGCCGCGGTGTGACCTGCTCGCGCACGCGCTGTAATGCGGTGTGCATGAGATGGCGTTCCCATTCGGCTTCCCAAACCTCTTCAAACGGAGTGCCCCTTTCACACTGATAATCCGGTTCAGCCGCTGTGTGCGTCGTGTCGCCGGTTGCGGGCCCTTGGCTGAACAAAACCTCTTTCGGGCTGCGGCGAAAATGATCGACGATGCGGCGCCGCGCGATTTGCCTCAGCCACGATTTAAACGAGCCGAGGCGCGGGTCGTATTTGAACTGCGGCAGTTCGCGCGCCACGGAGATGATGGTCTCCTGCACGACGTCCTGAGCTTCGCCGTCGCGGAGCCCGGCTTTTCGCGCAACGTCGTAGATGAGCCGGCCGTAGGTGTTGAAGAAGACGCTCCAGCTTTCCTGATCGTCCCAGGATCGGAGCCGGCTGAGCAAGCTTTGGCGTGTTGGAATGAATTCGTCCGGGCGATCAGTCATGACATCTCTTTCGGCATATTCGCGGTTACCCGCAGAGTTCTTTCACACTTTTTCCAGAGGCGAAACGGCTTGCCCGGCATGTTGATTGGAAACGATCGAGGTGAGAGAGGGCTGAAGCGAATTCATCGAAAATGATGGGAGAATGAACTCAGCGAACACGCGAAAGGCGATGTGAATGCGCGCAATTTCACAGGCTTGCATCAAAGCGGGCTCCAGATTTGAGAATACAAGTGAAGTTGGTGTTTGCTTCCGCTCGGAAAAATCAATGGATTGTTCCGAAAAGCGCGCGAGAGCGTCCGGAAATGGATGCACGCGCTTTGGTGGCTTGGGAGTTGCTTTGGCGGCCTGCCGATTCGAATTCGATGCTGGACACCCTGAACTGGAAATGGTTAATGAAGCGCGCATTGTGAGCAAAACAAATCGGTTTTTTCGTTTGAACAATCCATTCGGCAGCTCCGCAAAAATCCACGGGATGCAGCTGTTGTTTTTCAGCGTTGCGCGTCGATTTTCGCAGGCGATGAGATTCTCTTCGGGCAATTGCCGGGAGATTTCATCGCCTGGCCTTTTGCTTGCCGCGATGGTGTTGGCTGCCCCAAGCACAAATGCGCTTGATGCAAGCGACGTCTTGCTGTTCAGCACCGGTCCGCTGACAGTGCGGCCTCAGGTCGCGGTGATCGAGCGCGCGGATGACAATATTTTCTTCCGCGACAAAGAAAAAGACGGCGATTTGATCACGGTGGTAAGCCCGGGAGTGGATTTGCAACTGGGACGGCAAGAATCGGATTATCTGCTGTTTCAGTACCGTTTTGATCAAGTATTTTTTGGGGACCATGATGAGTTGAATTCGAGTCAGCACCACTTCGTCGATCAAAGCCGCATCAAATGGGCGCGCGTCAGCTTGCAAGGAGTCGATCGGATTGATTTTCTATCCAGCGTGTTGGGTGGAAGTGATCGCACTTTCCGTGAAAATAATGTGGATCGGACGACCTATTACAACAACTACATCATCACCTACGAAATCAGCCCCAAAACGCAGGTTTACGGCGAAGGGCATTTTGATGCTGTGGATTACGATGAAGGAATTACGTTATTTGATCAGAACAATCTCATGGGCACCCTGGGATTCGGATATCAGCTTTTCCCGAAGGTAGCTACGTTTGGCGAAGGGTATTACGGCCAAACCGCCAATGATCCAAATCTGCCCAGGGAAAAACCTCCTCATTCACAGTTTTATGGAGGCTTCATTGGCGCGCGAGGTGCCTTTACACCTCGCCTTTCCGGGACCATCAAAGTTGGCTATGAAGTCCGTGAGTTCAGTGACAACAGTCCGGCTCCATCTGCACCGGCTTTTGATACGACACTTACTTATGCGTACTCCGACAAAACTTCTTTTGCACTGACCTATTCCAGGCGCACGGGCGTCTCGACACAATTTGGCCGCGAAGCGAGCATTCGCGATTTACTCAGTCTGCAGGTCTCCCAGCAAATCGGGGTCACAGGAAAATTTGTCGGAACGGCGGGGGTCTCATATCAGCTGACAGATTATGAGCGTGTGGGCGCTACAATTAACCGAAATGATAAATGGTTTAAGGGCTTCGCCAGTTTCAACTACCGAGTTTACCTCTGGATGACGGCGTCTTTGGGGTACGAGTATGAAAGATTTGATACCTCATTGCAGAGCCAAGGAATTATTGACTACGATGTGAACCGCGTTACTCTACGTTTGGCTGTTGGATACTGATCAATCATGAAACCAAAATTGTCGCCTTTTTTGCACGCTTTTCTTCTCCTCCTCCTTACAAGCGTGGTACTCAACCTCTCCGCGGCGGAACCCAATGTTTCAGCGACTCAACCCCAAAAAACCTTCGATAGAAAGGTCGCGCCGCAGGATGTGCTCATGATCATGGTTTTTGGTGAGCCCGAACTTTCTCTCGAGCAACAAGTGCAGGCCAGCGGGACAATTCAGTATCCGTTTCTTAACAGCATCCAAGTGGCTGATAAAACCTGCGACGAAATCGCCGAATTAATCAAATCTCAACTCAAAGATGGTTATTTGGTAGATCCACAAATTACTGTCCAAGTAAAGGCTTACGCCCGCAAGACTGTGCTCGTGACCGGACAAGTCAACAAACCTGGATCTGTTGAGCTTCCTCCGGAACAAAAATGGGGGATTTTAGAGGCAATCGCGGCGGCCGGAGATTTGACCCGATTGGCAAAGGGAGGCAAGATCGAATTTACACGGAAGGGAAAAACTCAATACTTGGATGTTGAGGATTTGAAGAAAGTCACGGACCCGCAAAAGAGAATCACCCTTGAACCTGACGACATCATTTTCGTACCAGAACGTGTATTCTAATTTATGGAACAGGAATTCCAATCTCCAAATCCGACTTCGCTCGATCAGACATTAAATCTTCGTCACTACTGGCATGTCATCCTGGAAAGGCGGTGGCTCGTCATCACGGCTTTTATTTCCGTGGTCGTTCTGTCGATCATTTACCTCTTTAAAGCCACTCCGATTTATCAGGCGACGACCCGTTTGCAAATCGATCGCGAGACCGACACAGTTTTGACCACGGGCGGATTTTCCATTGAGACGCGAGAGCCGGATTACCTTCAAACTCAATACAAAAACCTTCTCAGTCGTACTTTACTTCAGAAGGTCATCAGCGAGTTGAACCTGGAAAAGGATCCCGTATTTGCCGATGCCTCTGACAGAGCGGAAGCACTTTCAAAATACGTGAGTGTGGTTCCTATTCGTCTTAGCCGTCTGGTGGACGTAAAGGTGGAGCATCCAGATCCAAAAATGGCGACGAGAATCGCCAATACCCTTGTGTCGAATTTCATCAGCTTTAACCTGGATATTAAGATGGGGAAGACCCTCGATATTGTGAAGCGGTTGAAAGCCGAAGCTTACAAGCAAGAGGAAGACGTCGAAAAAGCCGAGGCAGCACTCGATAAGTACCGCCAGGACAACAAGATCATTTCCTTCGAGAACAGCGAAAACATCATCTTCATGACCCTGAAGAACTACCAATCGAGTCTCGATATGGTGCGAACCGAAGCAGCGGCTGCACAAAAGGTTGTCGAAGAGGTCGATGCGATACTTAAGTCTGGCAAACCAACCAATTCGATTCCTCTTGTGGCGAACAGCATCGAGATTCAGCAAATGCTCAATCAACTAGCTGGACTCGAAGCCAGTTTCGCTGGTTTACAAAAACGATACGGCCCCAAGCACCCAAAATACATCGCGGCATACGAGCCAATACAAAACCTCAAAGCGGCCATCAATCGACAGGCCGCGCTTCTCATCGAAGCCGCACGAAATGATGCTCGAATCAAAAAGACAAAAGAGCAAAGCCTTGCCACCCTGGTCAAGGAACAGGAGTTGAAACAGGAATCTCTCCAGTCCAAACGCATCGCCTACGAAGTGCTCAAGCGGAAGGCCGAATCGCAGGCTGTCCTCTGGAATAACGTGCTCGCCAGCATGAAAGAAAAGGAACTCACCGGCCGGCATGTGGTCAACAACATGCGCATTGTCGATCCGGCCAGCTTCCCCACGAACCCCGTTAAACCACGAAAAATCCTTACCCTCTTTCTCGGTGTCTTTGGCGGGCTGGCCGTGGCTCTCGGGCTCGCATTCTTTGTCAATTATCTCGACGACTCGATCAAGAGCCAGGACGATGTCGAAACATACCTGCGCTTGCCATTCCTTGGCTACATTCCGAACATCAAAACGAACAGTGTGGTCGAACGAGATCTTCAGTCCCATTCCCATCCTCAATCCAACGCAGCCGAAGGTTTCCGCACCATCCGCGCGACGATCTCGCTTACGCACAAGCCCGATAAATTCCGCGTGCTGACGATTACCAGCACGATCCCTTCGGAGGGCAAATCGTTGGTGGCCTCGAATCTCGCGATCGTGACGGCGCAAACCGGCTTGCGGACGCTCTTGGTTGACGCTGACTTGCGCCGCCCATCAGTTCACAAAGCCTATCAATTGCACAGTCCGGTTGGCCTTTCCTCTTTCCTACTTTCGGAAACGGACGATTTGGAAAAGCTGGTGCACAAGACGGAAGTGCCCAATCTCGATGTCGTCTGCTGTGGCGCCGTGCCCTCCACCCCGTCCGAATTGATCGGATCGAAACGCATGATGGAGTTTTTGGAGCGAGTGCGCGGGAAGTACGATCGGGTGCTGCTCGATTGCCCGCCAGTTTCTGCGGTCAGCGATCCGCTGGTCATTTCCGCCATGTCGGATGGAGTCGTTTATGTCACGAAGTTCAATAAGATTCGGCGTGAGCACGCCCGCAAATCGATTCAACGCATTCAAAACGCAGGGATCCACATCATGGGCGTGGTGCTGAATGACATCGATTTCGAGGGCAAGGATTCCTACTACTACTCGTATTATTATTACCAGAACCGGTACTACTCGAGCCATTACCGTTCGGCCGGCGCCGAGCGCAAGGACGGCAAGAAAGCCGAATCAGGGAAGCCTCGCAACGGCGATTGATCTCCGTTTTGCTTTGTTTCAAACCCTCTGCCTGAGTTGACTTCGGGCAGAGGGTTTATGATTTGAACCCGGGCTTGACCTTTTCCGAGAAGTGGCCACATTACCGCCCCCGGTTTTCAGCCGGACCCAAAATTATGCAGCACATTAGAAACATCGCCATCATTGCTCACGTTGATCACGGCAAAACGACGCTCGTCGATTGCCTGCTCAAGCAGTCAGGGACGTTTCGCGCCAATCAGGCCATTGCCTCGGAAGAGCGAATCATGGATTCCATGGATCTGGAGCGCGAAAAAGGCATTACCATTCGCGCCAAAAACGCTGCCTTCAAATACAAGAATTTTCACATCAATATTGTCGACACTCCCGGGCATGCCGATTTCGGCGGCGAAGTCGAACGGGTCATGAGCATGATCGATGGCGTGCTGCTCGTGGTGGATGCTGCGGAAGGCCCCCAGGCACAAACGCGCTTTGTTTTGCGTAAAGCGCTCGAAGCTGGCGCCAAACCGATCGTCGTCATCAATAAAATCGATCGTGAAAACGCCAATCCGAAAAAGGTGCTCGATCAGGTGTTCGATTTGTTCATCCAGTTGCATGCCACGGATGAGCAATTGGATTTTCCGTTCGTGTATGCCAGCGCCAAAGAAGGCTTTGCCAAACTCGAATTGGACCACGTTTCGGGGACGATGGAACCTCTTTTCGACACGATTGTAAAATATGTGCCGCCGCCGCGCGCCCACGCCGGGGAAGGATTTCAATTGCTCGTAGCTAATCTCGATTACTCGGATTACCTGGGGCGCATCGCTTTTGGGAAAATCTACACCGGCAAAATCAAGATGGGTGAACCTGCCGTTTGCATCCATGTCTCCGGAACGAAGACTTCAGGGAAAATTACCGCAATCTACCACTTTGAAGGACTCAAGCGTGTCGAGGTTACTGAAGCTCACGCTGGAGATATTGTTGGGGTGACTGGCTTTGAAGATGTGTTCATCGGTGAAACGATCGTGGATAATGCCGACCGGCCGGCACTGCCATCAAAGCCCATCGATCCGCCAACGATTCAAATGGAATTCGCCGTCAACGATGGGCCGCTGGCCGGTCAGGATGGCAAACTCGTCACAGCGCGTCACATTTGGGAACGTTTGGTCAAGGAGATCCGGACGAATGTGGCGATTCGCATTCAGCAAACAGAGGATCCAAAAGTGTTTGAGGTGGCCGGCCGTGGCGAAATGCAAATCGCCATTCTTGTCGAACAAATGCGCCGTGAAGGTTATGAAGTTCTGGTCTCGCGTCCGGAAGTGCTTTGGAAAAAGGACCCTGCCGGAAATTTGCTTGAGCCGATCGAAAAACTCTTTTTGGAAATTCCTCAGGAAAACATGGGAGCCGTTTTGGAAAACCTCGCCTTTCGAAAAGCGGAAATCACCAGCATGAACCATCACGGTGATCAGGTGACGATTGAAGCACTCATTCCCATGCGGGGCTTGATCGGTTTCGAGACGGACCTGGTTAACATCACTCGCGGCCTCGGCGTGATGAGTCACTTGTTTCATGAATACGGTCCTGACCGTGGCGATATCGCCGCCCGGAAAAATGGATCGCTGGTCAGCATGGAAGACGGTGAGGCGACCGCTTATGCGCTGAATATGGTCCAGGAGCGCGGCCGTTTGATGGTGGTGCCTGGAGACGCCATTTACAAGGGAATGATCGTGGGTGAAAACGCGCGCGAAAATGACATTCCCGTCAACCCTTGCAAGACCAAGCACCTGACCAACATGCGTTCGCAAGGCGATGGCAAGGGCATTCAGTTGAACGCGCCGCTGCAATTAAGCCTGGAACGTGCACTGGAATACATCGGGTCCGACGAATACGTGGAAGCCACGCCAAAGAATCTTCGGTTGCGCAAAAAAATTCTGGATGAAAATCAGCGGAAACGCGCGCAACAAAACCGGTCGATTAAGCTCGTCGCGGAATAAATCCTCCAACACGAACCAAACCCATCGCTCCCACGCCGACTCCGATTAACGAGGAGCGGCTTTATCCTTGCCGGCGATAACTGACACAGAAACCGTCCTGCATCGTCAGGCTCAAAATGACTGTGTCGAAATCCGGGTGAGCTTTGATGAAATCAAGGTAATCCTGCATGGCTGAACGGTAGGTGATTGCGTTGTGACAAACGATCAAACCGCCTGCCCGGAGCTTTTTCGGAAATATTTTCTGGAAGTAATCCATTTTCCCGCCCAATTCCGCATCGATAAACACGAGGTCAAAAGGCCCATCTAATTGGGTCACTACCTGGTGCGCGTCTCCTTCTCGGAAATGGACAAGATGATCCAGGCGCGCTCGTTTTAAGTTCTCCTTTGCTGCGCGCACCAATTGCGGCTGAATTTCGATGGTGGTCAGTTGGCCACCCGTTTCTTGAAGCGCAAGGCTGAGCCAAATGGCGGAGTAACCATTGGCAGTGCCGATTTCGAGGATCTGCCTGGCGCGCGCGATTTTCGTTAACAGGCTGAGAAACTCGCCATCTTTTCGGGGCACATTATAAAATTGGGCCTGACTGGATTCGAGTTCCTCGAGCAGCTTTTGCAATTCTGCATCACGGCGCGGGTCTCTGGGCTTGGCACTGATGCCTGTCTCTTGAGCGCCGGCCTGCAAAGCCAGCGTCACCACGCCGAGACCGTGTGCCCAACGAACACCGCTCTGCAAGAACTCGCGCCGTTTGAATTTCATAGTCAGGCAAGCTTTACCGAATGCATTCCTGTTGGCAATCATCAGACGTGGTCAGGTGGTCAGGACGGGAATTACTTTTCGTTGGTTCAGTTTCTGAGCCGCCACTGTTCTCTCTTGACAAGCAAGTAGCCCGAGTGATGAATGTCATCACACACTTCCAAAACTGATAGGAGAACCGGACTATGGGCATGGCATCGAAAAGCGGTGGCGGGATTTCTAAACCTTCAGAAAATTCCAAACTGGCTTCGGTTCGAGACAAGGCAGCCACACCATCAACACGGGCAATTCGTCGTTCGGAACTGATCGTTCAAGATGAATGTGAACTGCGGCTTCTGGCCGAAAGCAGCCATTGGTCGGCCACGGAATTGGCCGAAAAAATTGGTGTTTCGCTGCGCCATATGGAACGGCTCTTCCAAAGAATTTGGTTGTGCACACCGCAGCGGTGGCTGGATCGATTGCGCATGACCGAAGCCGCCAGGCAAATTCTCCTGGGCAAACAAATCAAGGAAGTTGCCTACGTATTGCGCTTCAAACAGATCTCCACCTTCTGTCATCAATTCAAAAGGCATTTCGGAATCACGCCGACTGCTTATTTCGAGCGCGAATGGCTGGCGCAACGGCAGAAATCGCCGGCCAAATTGAAGCCGATCGATTCCGCGCGCGGAGTGGCGGGTTTCACTCTGATAGAGCTGCTGGTGGTGATTGGGATCATTGCCATTCTTGCGGCCCTGTTGCTCCCGGCATTGTCGGGTGCAAAAGCGAGGGCGCAACGGGCCAGTTGCATGAATAACGTGCGCCAGCTTCAGCTGGCATGGCACCTCTACGCCGACGATTTCCAAGACCGTCTGGTTTATAACAGCAGCATCAATTTCGGAAGCTTGTTGCTCGGCAAATCCGTCAAGTTTCCTAATTGGGTGCCTGGAGTCATGTCCTTTGAAACGTACGCCAGTGGCGACTGGCTGCGCGAAAGCACGAATATCCTTAACTTAAAGGAAAACCGGTTCGGCAATCTGGCGGGCTACACGAAAAATCCTAAAATTTACAAATGCCCATCCGATTACAGCTACATCATTCTCAACGGCCGCCGCCATCCCCGCGTGCGCAGCTATTCCATCAATCTCTGGATGGGGTACTTGGAATTCGCGGACAGTGTCGCGACGCTCAAAAATACCATCTACCTCAAGCTTTCAGATATTCGCCGGCCGGTGCCATCGCAAGCGCTGGTTTTTATTGACGAGCATGAAGATAGTATCAATGCGGGCAGCTTCTACATAAATCCAAGTTGGGCCGGTCGTGACTCTGACGTGCTCAGTGGCGTACCCACTGGTCGGCACTCCAAGGGTGCAATTGTCAGTTTTGCGGACAGTCATCTGGAATACAAACGGTGGTCAGACGCAAGAACACTTGTTCCTGTCCGCCGCTTTAGTTTTGGTGGTGGTATTGGGGTAACTCCATGGAACGATGATGTTGAGTGGCTTTCGTTCCGATCTACCAGTCCTCAGTTTTGAGCCGTCTTCGACGGTTTAGAATGTTGGAGCATCAATAGTCGTTGCAAGGACACAGGCCGCCCGGCTAACACTTTTGCGCAATTTGTGCCGGCCTCGTTTTGTCATCGAATCATAAATCGAACTGCCACGCCGCTGGCCCAAATCGCTTTATGGCCCGGCCAGACGATTTGAATCTAAATAAATAAGTCCGTGGCCTGGCAAGTTCGCCTTGAATAACTCGACCGTGAATGGAAATGGAAACCAACAAGGAGTCTCTTTCAACAGCTGAAGTTAAATTTCGCAAAGTGCTCATCAGTCTAGCTGAATTTCGGAGGAATTTCAGTGATAAGTCTCAGCTGTAAGATTTCTGAAGTCTCTGTCTTTTACAAAACCGTAGTAAACTTTCCGCTGGAAGCCCGCAGCGAATCAAAATTCGCTCGGCTTCCAGCGGACCCCACCCCCACGCTTCAGCGGTCCAATCTCAAAGTTTGCTGTTATCCAGCGGAATGGCATTTTCGGGTTCAATCGCCAAAGACTCGAACGATTCTGTTGACCGTGACGTTGTCGTATTTCGTGAATGCTCCACCGGCGACTACTTTGCCGTCTGCTTGCAAGCCGAGGCCGAAAACAACACCGGAAGCCCCCGCACCGATATTAAACGTCGGGTCGAATGAGCCAGTGGCATTGAGACGCACGAGTCTGTTTTGAGGTGAACCATTGAATAAGGTAAAAGTCCCTCCGACAACAATTCGGCCATTGGATTGGCGCGCAAGACTGTAAACACTCCCACTGGGTCCGGTTCCGCCCAGGTTGAACGTGGAATCCCATGCACCATTCGCATCCAAGCGTCCGAGACGGTTCCGATTTGCGACGCCACTAAAAGTAGTGAACGAGCCGCCAATGAGTATTTTGCCATCCGGCAATAACAATAGCGTTTCGACATTGCTGTTCGCTCCAGTTCCAGGGTTGAACGTGGAATCACCCGAACCGTCGGAATTAAGCCGCGCAACTCGGTTTCTGGCCAGTCCGCCTGCAATTGTGAAACTGCCTCCGAGCAGGAGTTTTCCATCCGATTGTATCGCCAGCGTGTACACAGTATTGTCGAGGCCGTAAGATTGATTAGGATTGAATCCGGTATCGACAACACCATTGGGATGCAATCGAGCAACACGCTGATAATTGTAACCTTGGATTTGAGTGAAGCTTCCGCCGAGATAGATTTTGCCGTCCGACTGAACTGCAATCGCAAAAGTCGAGTTGTAGGAGTTCATGCTGTGAGAGGCGAAGGAGGGATCAACCGTGCCATCCGAGTTCAGTCGAGTGATGGTACCGCCGTATCCGTTCGAGAAAGATCCACCGACTAAAATCTTACCATCGGATTGAATTGCTATCGCTTGTACCATTCCATTAAGCGAAGCATTGAATGTCAAATCTGTTGACCCATTCGCGTTGAGTCTTGCCAAATAGGGGCGGGAAACTCCGTTTACTTGCGTAAACGCGCCACCAATAAGGATTTTGCCGTCAGCCTGCACCGAAACAACTTCAACTGTCCCGTTTACTCCCGAGCCTACATTGAATTGTTGATCCCTGTTCCCAGGCGGGAAGTAGCTGATGCACCCCCATCTTGTGCCGTAGCGGCCGCGTTCCTCTTGCTGACCTGGGAATTGGGTGAGCGCATATTGATTAAAGAACCACATGGTGGTGTCATTTGAAGGATCGATACAACCTCCTGTGTAGTCCCCCCAGCGGTTGCGTCCATTCAAATCTAAGCGAACCCAAACATCCATCCCTTCGGCCAACTCTGCAGGTGGACCGGTTACCCCGTTGGCGTCGGTGGCGGCCCGGCTTGTGAAGTAAGCCCCCACATATTTTGTAGAACTCGAAGCGGAGAATCCGATACCGACATTGCCGGATTTATCAACGGCCAGACTTGGAAAGTAGGTGTGGGTGCCCGGAGCAATGGTTTCCCCTGAGATATTTCCCTGATTTATCGTTGGCAAAGCGGTGCCCCATTGTGTGGTGTCCAGAATGCACCAGTGCGCCGTGCTCTGGCCAGCATCGATTCCTGTCGGCGGGTTCAGATGATGGACAAAATACAATCGATCACTTCTCCAGACTGCCTGCATGGCCCGATGGTCGATCGTATTGATCGTGCGGTAGGAATCTTTCTGTGGGGCTTCCGGTGTTCCGTTCGGTAATGGAGCGTGAATATCGCCGAGATCAATGCTCCAGGATTGAAAGGTCGGATTGTTCAGCGGATTCAGAACGCGCAGCACGTAAACAAAATCATTGCCTGCATTGAACCAGGCTGTGCTTACGAAGTACGTTCCAATATTTGGTCCGGCTCCGTTAGCGCCGAACACCTGTGCAGGACAAAGATTCCAAGCGCTCGAAGAGAGTCCGGCCAGAGCGAACGCATTGTAAACGTTTACCGTCAGTTGACCGCCCGAGTAAAACGGGTTTTTCGCCAGGATCCAAAGGCGATGTTCCTTAAAGCTCTTGTCGGCGCCGTATTGCTCGGCCGAGATGTAAATGGCTTCTTCATCCACGGCCAGCATTGGATAATCCGTTCGCGTATCCGTCCCGCCAATGGATATTTTCGAGTTGATGCTGGTCATGTACCATGTTCCCGAAGGGTCACTGTCATCCGAAACGGCAACCAAAATCCGAGAGTCGAACGGTTCATTTGGCCACTCCTTTTCAGCGACAACCACGACAAATCTCCCGGCGTGCTGATCGTAAACCACGCGCGGATCTCTGACATCCCGCACCGGCGGCGTGAATCCGGTAAAGAACTGCACGGAACTCACGGGCGTGTCGTAAGTGCCTCCCAACCGCGCGCTGTAAACCAATTGCCCATCTTTCGTGTGCCATTCAATCGAGCGATTGATTACAGACACGATATGGTTCGGCCCTGCCGCGCCGTTGCAATCCGGAACTATCGTGTTCGCGTTATACGTCACCAATTGACCGTTTTCCAACACCTGATACTGATGATTTTGCCCATCCCTTTCGAAGGTGATTCCCTCGATCGAATAACCGCAGTCTGTTCCCGGGATCGGGTCTGGATTGGGTGGCGGTTCCGGAACAATGATGATCGGATCATGACAGGATGGACATTGTGTCGGAGGAGATGGAGGAGAAGCTCCGAACAAATGGACCTGAACTGCTACAGTGACGAGGATGATTTGAACCCTGCCCAGTTTTGAATGCATAACCTTGCCTTTCCTTGTTAAATGCCAGTGGTTGCTGCTGTTTCCCCCGATTGATCTGAAACACGCCTCAGACCAGCAACGCCAATGAATTGTTCGCGGGCGACGTCGCTTGCAGACTTCCGCCGACGCTTGTTGCGAATCGCCGCAGGTTGTCGATCATCGTCCGGCCGCTTCGCAAACAGCCATCGAGTTGATGTCGCTGCGGAATTTCAAAACGCGGGATTGAAGGTCGGCAAACCGATCGCGCACTCAGTGGCCCCATTGACAAGCAAATGTTCCCCACGGACGAGCAAGAGTTCCCCATTGACAAGCAAATGTTCCCCATCGACGAGCAAGAGTTCCCCATGGACGAGCAAGAGTTCCCCATCGAAGGGCAAGAGTAATGCGTTGTGGGTGGAAAACGGGCCGAATCGCTTCAGCCTATTCAGGCGGAGCTGGTTGGGAAATGAGTTCCTTTAACGCTGCCAATTCCTGACTGGCGACATTGCGGAAATCGTATCTGCGGACGAATTCCCGTCCGCGAAGGCCCTGCGCTTCTTGCCGTTGCTCATTGTCGAGCAGCGCCAATAGTTTTTTTGCAATTCCGATCCGATCACCGGGCGGGACGAGATCGATCTGTTCCGGAAAAACGTGCGCGTAAATCGGCAGATCATACGCCACGACAGGAAGGCGGGCGGCGAGGAATTCGTTGATGGACAAGCCCCATCCCTCCTCGAACGAAAGGCTCAACCCAATCCGGGATTCACAAAGCATTTTGTTTTTTTCAGTTTCCTCAATGCCGCCGGTGAAAGTGACCGACTGATCGATGCCCATTTGTTGGAAGATGGATTCGACGCGCGGCCGGTGCGGCCCTTCGCCAATGACGAGCAAATGCGAGTGAGGCCGGTGCTGCAAGACTTCGCGCCACACGTGAGGCAAATCGAAAACCCCTTTGTGTTCGTGAAGCCGTCCAAGCACCACTACGTCGAAGCGCTTGCGTCGATTAGCTGCAAGGGGCATGGCTTCCAGATCCACCCCATAACCAATCTGAATGGTTTCGCGCCGAGGCAGACCCAGTGTTCTTTCCAACGCATGAAAATCTTCTGCCACCAAGGGCGTCCCGCAAATGAGCAAATCGGCATGCTGATTCATCCAGCGCATTGTTTTTCGTTCAGACCACAGGAAGAGCCGGTCGAAAAAGCCGCCCCGCCTTTTTTGCGCCGCCAACACATGATGAATTTTCGCCACGAACTTCGCTCTGGCGCGACTGGCCAGAATCATCGCCGCGTACACTTCGACAATGAGTTGAGTCGAGGAATACACCAAGTCGTATTGATCCGGCAATCGGAGCCAATGGGCCGTTGCCATTCGCCAGGCGTAAGCGGGAAAATAGCGCCACGTCTGCGCGATATAACGCGTCGCGTCAAACCAATCGTCACTGCTGATCAATCGCGATTTCGGCGCGAGCGATTGGAGTTGAGGAAAGCCAGCGCGCGCAACAATGAAATCGGTTGGATGTCCGGCAGCGATCCATTCGTTGGCCATCCAGGCGTAATGACGCAACACACCCGAAACCGAGCGGGAGTCATTCAAGGTGTTGTGAACAATCAAAATGCGCATCGGCCTCCCGCATGCGGAAACTTGAATTGCAAAACCATGCGCTCAGTATCCGGGTGATCGCTTGAAAGCCAAGCCAAACGGTATGAATCGCCATTGAGCTCAAGTAAACACGAGTCCTGACCATTACTAGTGCGCGTCGAACGCTGAAATGCGGACTTGAGCCCGGCGGTGCGTGCAGGACGGAAACTCCAATTTCCCAAGCCTTCGAGTTGCATTCTCACCGCCGGCAAAGCCGCTTCTGAATTCGCTTCGAACCTATGGGCTCACTCGGCAGTCTCCTCTGCAGTTCATTCGGTTGGAGGTGGCGCTTCGTTGGATCGAGCCTTTTCTCCGGCTAAACGGTAGCGCACATAATCACGGCTGACGCCCAGCAATCGTGCGGCAGCGGAAACATTGCCATTGGTTTGGTTCAACGCGTGGTGAATGAGACGATTGAT
>JBFMDG010000066.1:0-16485 GCA_040754135.1 Verrucomicrobiota bacterium | reverse complement strand
ATAATCGCGCCGCAACCTGGCAATGATCTCTTTCTTTTGTGCGCGCAACCGCTCCGCTTCCGTTTCTGAACGCGGCTCCGTCGTTTCGTGCCGGGAATCGCCATAAAGCGCCTTCAATCGCTCGCGAGCATTGAGAACGATTCGGACGAACTCTTCATTGCGTCGCTCTGCCACCCGATAACGCGCGAAATCGTCGAGCTTGCCTTTGGCCTCGAGCCATCGGCGGACGCCCTCCTCTCCCACAGCCGTGGCGAAGGCTTCATTGAAATCGGTGTCGCCGCTGATGAACAGGCGTTGATGCGCCAGTTCGTGAAAGAGAATTTCGGCGAGTTCCGATTCGGGATGGTGCACAAAGGTGTTCAGAACCGGATCGGCAAACCAACCCAAGGTCGAGTAAGCCTCGACGCCATCGACAAAAACATCGTACCCCTTTTGTTGCAGACCAGCGGCGTAATCGAGCGCGTCTTCCTCGGAAAAATACCCGCGATACTTCAAGCGCCCAACCACGGGGTACCACCAGGTTTTCGGCTTTGTGGAAAACTCCGGAGCGGCATGAACATTCCAAACAACAAACCGGCGCTTTAAATCGACATAGCGCAAATAATGATCCTCGACGGGCAATTTCAATTCGGATTCCGCAAACGCGCGCAATTCAAGGATCAGCTTCAGCTTCTCCTTCAATTCCTCGGGCGTATCGGGGCGTGCGATCAATTCCCGGATCGGTTCCCGTTGCGTGAGGATTTGCAGTTGTCCGCGAACGGCCTGGCTGTAATAACGCCCGGTCTGGCAGCCCGTGCCAAAGGCCATCAGAAGGCAAGGCGCCAGCAGCCAAAGCAATTTTAGACTCAACGCATGGGATCCAGCGTGGGCCTTTCCCAATTTCAACCGGAGGCACAAGCGGGGAGGGCAAAACAAACCGCCGGAACCCTGCGTCATTCGCGGAATTCCGGCGGCGAGATTTTCCACGCTCAAAGGCGATGGCGCTTCGTCGGGTTTATTTATTTCAGGCGATCAAATGTTTTCTGAAGGATCTGCCAGTCCTTCAGCCCTTTGACCTTCTCCAAAGCGCTGCTGTTGACTTTGGCTTCGAGCGCGTTCTTGGTCGGGCGAGTCGTTTTGTAAAACACGCCGAAGTAACCCGGAAACGGTGCGTCGGCCAGCTTGTAGGCCGCGTGCTCGTTGGTCACGTCATGATCGGCGGGGACGATATTGAACACGCCGCCTTTGCGCGGGTTCGAGGCATCGAAAGCGCCTTCGTAAAACTCGACGCATTCGCTGAGGCATTCGATAAAACTGAAACCGTCGTGGTCCATGGCAGCTTCCATCATTTGCAACACATGATTCGGGTTGGTGTGTGTGGTCCGCGCAACGAAAGTGGCTCCGGCCGCGATGGCCTGTTTCATCGGATTGATCGGCTGATCAACGGCGCCCCAGATGTCAGTTTTGCTCTTGAAACCGAGCGGCGAAGTAGGCGAAGTCTGCTTTTTCGTCAGACCATAAACCCAGTTGTCCATGACCACATAGGTCATTTTGATGTTCTTGCGCGCGGTGTGATTAAAATGGTTGCCCCCAATGGAAAATGCGTCGCCGTCGCCACCAAACACAAACACATGCAAGTCAGGCCGGCTCAATGAAACGCCGCTGGCAAATGGCAGCGCGCGTCCGTGGATGTAATGGGCGCCATGAGCCTGCACGAAATAAGGAAACCGGCTCGAACAACCAATGCCCGCGATGGTGGTGATCTTTTCGTGCCACAGTTTGCGTTTTTCGATGAGCTTGAAGTAAAGAGCGAGCACCGAGAAATCACCGCAGCCGGGACACCAGGTGGGATGATCCGCGGCCAGCTCTTTTTTCGTCAATCCTTTGCGTTCACCATTGGAAGGCAGAGTGGGTGCGGGAACCGCCGTCACCGGAGCGACGCGGGCGGGGATTTCTGTTACGGGAGACTCGGGAATCGGAGAACTCATGATGCGTTGCAACTCGTTCGGTTGTTTAATGCTTCTATCGTTGGAAAATGGATTCGTTTGAAATCTCGAATTAAAGCTTGCGCAGGCCTTCTTTCACGTTGTTTCGTGCGCGATCCAAAATGTCGCGCACTTTCCACGTCAACCCATCCGTTTTGTTGATGCCGCGGATTTTCGGATCACAATACCGGGCGCGCAACAGACTGGCCAGCTGGCCAAACCCGTAAAGTCCCTCGTCGTTCATTTCCACGACAAACACGTGATTGAACCCGGCAAAAATGTTTTCCAACCCGGGCGGCAGCGGATTGATGTAACGAATGTGAACGGCGGAAACGCTGTCCCCCGCAGCCCGCGCGCGATCGACGGCTTCACGAATCGGGCCTTGAGTGGAACCCCAGCCGACGAGCAGGACATTCCCTTCGGGAGGCCCGTAAATCGTGGGTACAGGAAGCGAAGCGCCGAGGGTTTGAAGTTTCTTCCGGCGTTTCGCGGTCATCTGCACGTGCAGTTTTGGTGATCCGGTGGGATGGCCCATTTCGTCGTGTTCAAGGCCGGTGACAATGGGATATTTCCCGCTCTCAATTCGAGTTCCGGGCGCCACGTGATGAGTAACGCCGTCGGTGACGGCCAGGTTGTAGGGCTTGTGTTCAGGCACAGGAGTGAGATCCGGTGAAATGTCCTGGCAAACCTTTTCGAAATTGGGTTCTTCAAACGCTTCAATCCGCGTGGCAATGGCTTGATCGGTCAAAATAATCACCGGCACACTGTATTTCCGCGCAATGTTCACCGCTTCAATGGCCGTATAAAAACAATCCTCGACATTGGCCGGCGCCAATACCACTCGAGGAGAATCGCCGTGGCCGCCAAAACAAGCGATGTTCAAATCGGATTGTTCGACATTCGTGGGCATGCCGGTGGATGGCCCGCCGCGTTGCACGTCCACGATCACCAGCGGTATCTCGGCCATCACCCCCCAACCAATCGCCTCGGTTTTGAGCGAGATGCCCGGTCCACTCGAACCGGTCACAGCCACGCGTCCGGCATAGCTCGCTCCCAGCGCCATCGACACGGACGCAATCTCGTCTTCGCATTGCACAAAAGTGCCCCCGTATTTGGGCAGCTCACGCCGCAACAACTCCATGATATCGGACCATGGCGTGATTGGATAACCGGCGCCGAAGCGAACGCCGGCGGCGATCAAACCGTATCCGAGCGCTTCGTTGCCATTCATGACCACCTGATGTCCGCCCTTCTTTTGGCTCTCGATGAATTGAAACGTTTCAATCACCTGGCCCAGCGAATAATTGTAGCCGGCGTGAAACGCGGTCAGCGCGTTGTTGAGAATGCTTTCATCCTTGCCGCCGAACCGTTCGGAAATCAGCTTCGTCAGTTTCGGCACATTCAAATCAAACATTTTGGCCACCAGGCCGAGGGCGAAAATGTTTTTGCCTTTGTCTTTGGCGGTGCCGCCAATCGCTTCGATGGTGAGACCGGAAATGGGCACCGGCAAATGGTGGTAATCCGATTTCCATTCGGCCTTGGGCTCGACGTGATCGGAGTCATAAAGGACGATCCCGCCCTTTTTGAGCGAATGAATGTGGTTCTCGTAGGAATGTTGATAAAAAGCCATCAGGACATCGGCTTCATCCCCTGCGCTCAACACTTCGCCAGAGCCGATCCTGACCTGGAAGATAGATGGACCTCCGGAAATGGTCGAGGGAATGGTCATAAAAGTCATGACCTCCTGTTCGCTGCGCCCAGCCAAACGGGCCAGGAAACCGCCAATGGCCTGAATGCCATCCTGAGAATTGCCGGCAATGCGGATGACCACTTCCGAGATGCGGGACACCCGCGCCGCGTTGTTGGCCGGCGGCACAATCACATTTGAATCACTCATGAAAAACTTGCATTAAACGTTCTGATGCATGCCTCGTCCCTGAGGTTGTTCTCGGGATTTTGAAGCGAAAGCGCATCGACAATCAGGTCCACACTAACACCAAGCCGCTTTGTGTCAAACGCTATCGCGAAGCTGCAACTTGTTCGTACATTGGAAGTTGCACATGTCTTTGACTTGCGTCAGTCCTGACTCGGACCCTGTCTATTAGGACTTTTGATCCGGCGGCTCACCTGGTTAAGGAGATCCGGCAACGATCCGTGCTGTTCGAGAAAGTATTCGAGACCGCGCGCCACCCCATAGCCATGAGGTTGGTGGCTGACATACCCGTTTTGAGCGCGAACTACCTTTTTGACGCTCTCGATGGCGTTGGCGGGCGCGACCAAAAACTTGGCGCGCGTCTGGCACAGCATCGGTAAATCGTTCACATGATCACCCGCGGCTAACACCTGATCGGGCCCGGCTCCGATGCGCCGGGCGATTTCGGCGAGTGTCGAGCCTTTGTCATATTCCCGATGGCTGAAGCGCCCATACACATCGTTGCGAACATACGTGAGGTCGTCAATCTCGCGGAAAAAAAGAATTGCTTGGCGCTCGATGGCTTCGGCGTCGTGGCCATTTCGCGCAATGAGGCAGAAAGGTGAGTAAGGATCTTCATAAACCGTCGCTTCGTACCGGCCTGTCAACCATTCCACAAATTGTGGCAACAGGGTTCTGACCCGCTGAAAGAGTTGGTGGTGAAGTTCGGCGCAGCGCCGGTTCCACTCGAGGAGCGGCAGGAAACCGACGCCATTACGATAATGGATCTCGCGTTCTACGGTGATGACGTAATCTGGAACGATGGGAAGTTCGGCTTTTTCGAGCGCTTCACTCAGGCTGGCCAAATCGCGGCCGGTGTTGATCACCCAGGTGACGCCGCAGGCCTGCAAAGCGGCAATCAGGTTTTGCAATTCCAGAGCCACCGGCGGTGTTTCAAAATCGGTATGGAGGGTCCCGTCAAAATCGGTCGCCACCAGCTTGATTGGTAAATTCATCGGGAGAAATCTTGTGCGCAGGCGCGGCCAACGCTGAACCGACGCCACTCTTGCGCAGGCAAAACAATCATGCGATACGAATATTTGTCAAAAATATTAATATGGCCACGCTCCAGGAAAAATATGACGACGGCATGTTTGCCTTTAGTACGGGCGACTTCGATCGGGCCATTGCCAAGTATCAGGAAATCCTGGAGGAAGATCCGGCGCATTTTGATGCGCAACTCGCCCTGGGCATGGCCTTCTACCGCAAAGGGGATTACGCCCGCGCGATTGCGGAGGGGCACAAGGCCGAAAAACTCCGGCCGCAAGAGCAGCTCGTGCACACCAATCTTTCGCTCTTTTATATGAAAAGCGGCGACAAGAAAACGGCCGAGCATCATGGGTTGCAAGCGCGCATCGCTTCCTGGAGGGAAAATCCGTCCGGTGTTCCGCCAGCCAGTCCGGCCTCAGAACCAGAACTCGAAATGGCCCGGCCCGCCCCGGCTCCGATGAAACTGACCGCCAAACGCCCCGACATGCCCTGGAAAAAGAAACCGCCCGCGGGCAATGCGGCCGGTTAAAATGGCGCGCCTACTATGCCCACATTCCTCCCCGTTATTCCCGTTGCACAAATCCCAAATGGCCGGGGAATTTCCAGGCAAGTTGCCGGGTGGACCATTGCTTTCTTTCAACGCGATGGAGCAGTTTACGCCATTTCTGCGGAGTGTCCGCATCGCGGCGGCCCGCTTGCGGAAGGTTACTTCGATTGCGATCGCGTTTATTGCCCCTTGCACGGCTGGGAATTTGATCTCAAAACCGGGGCTTGTTTGTCGAATCCCGAGCACTCGGTCCGCAGCTTTCCCGTGCGCATCCGCGCCGGACAAGTGGAAATCCAAATCGAAACCAACGCACCCGACTCATGAAATCCGCATACGAATTGGCCATGGAACGACTCAACAAAACCGCGCCAATGGCAAAACTTACCGACGACCAAAAGAAGGAACTGGCGGAATTGGACTCGAAATATGCCGCCAAAATTGCCGAGCGAGAAATCTTCCTCAAAGGCGAACTCGCCAAAGCCATGAACCAAGGCGATTACGAAGCCGTCGAGCAGATTGAAAAACAGCTGGTCAGCGAACGCAAATCGCTCCAGACGGAGCTCGAAGAAAAAAAAGAAGCGATTCGCCAGCGCGGGAATTGAGCTCGACCTCCACCACGGCCACGGCTCCCCAATCGCCATTTTTGCACCCGGCATTTTGAGCCGGATTTTATCCGATGTCTTTGACGCGCCTTCGTCCGCCAAGAATCCGCTCATCCCATACGATCGCTCGTTCCAGGTGAATCCACGCACCGGCTATTTCACGGCGGGTTATATCTCCTCGATCGATGATACGGAGCAGCCATTTGCGCTCTGGGTGCCACACAGTTACAACCCGCGACGCGCTTATCCATTGCTCGTGTTGTTGCATGGGACCGACGCGGACCATCGCATGATTCCGGAGCAATGCTTTCGCATGCACGAACGAGGTTTCCGCGAGGACATCATTGCGTTGAGCCCATTTGGCCGAGGGGATCTTTTTTTCAGCGGACCAGGCGAGGCCGACCTTTGGGATGCGATGAGCTGGGTGAAAAATCGGTATCGCATCGACACTCGCCGGCAGTATCTCTCCGGACTTTCCATGGGCGGTTACGCGACCTGGCGGCTGGCCATCGAGTACAACGATCAATGGGCCGCCATTGCGCCGATCTGCGGCGGCGGTGATGTCGCCTCCGTTCATTACCTGAAGCGAATCCCGGTCTGGTGTGTGCACGGCGCCGAAGATCCTCTTGTGCCGGTATCGGAATCGCGCCGGATGGTGCAGGAACTGGCGCGACTCCGTTTGCGCCATCGATACGATGAACTGAAGCACGTCGGCCATCACGCCTGGGAGTGGCTCTATCATCCCCGCCGGAATCGCGACAGTCTCGTGCAGTGGTGTCTGCAATTCCGCCGTCGCCGCAAGCCGGCACCCGTGCTTCGTCCAGCCCGGAAAGGGCAATTTCATGATTTGTTTCAGGAACGGCTCATCGTCAGTTACCCCGCGCAAACGCCGATTCCGCGTGAAGCGGAAATGCTGGCGCGCCTGGCCGAACAGATCGCGCGTTACACTTTTCGAGATTTCATCATGCGCTCGGGCCGGTTCATCATCAGGAAAGATTCTGAACTGACTCTCGACGATTTGCAGTCCGCGTCGCATTTGATGCTCGGGCGGCCGGACAATCATTGCGTGCTGAAAAAGATCGAAAGAAAACTTTGGGCGCGACCTCGCCGCGGTCAACTTTGGGTTCAAGGCGAAACGTATATTGGCAAATCTCTCCTGGCGGCCACCTGCCAACCGAGTGCTTGGAATCCGGAAAAGCTTTTGGGCGTGATCACTTACAAACAGTTTCAACCCATGCGTCACGCCGCGGAGTATGTGTGCAGCCCGCAAGCGCGCACGCGGGCGGTCAATATTTTCGACGCGCAACAAAAGCGGTTTATCCGGCAGGAGTCTTGAAGCGTTTACGAAACCTCTGTCGATGGCTCGGGAAATTTGAGGGGCCAATTCGACTAAAGCCGGAGAAAAATTTTGCGCTGATAAAGGAAGCGCACGAAAAGAAAACTCATCGCCAAAACCGTGGCGGCAATGAGGAATTCACCGAAGGGCTCGACCGCTGCCCGCACCGGTCCGCCAACGATGCGCTCGGCAATTTTCGAGAACGAAACAATGTGATGCGCCATGTAAATGGCGATCGCATTCGTGCCGATCCAAACGAAGGGAATGGCCCACTTTTGCATGCGGCAGATTTCGATCACCCAATAAAACCCCGCCAGGAAAAGAGCGCTGTATCCTCCGGCGACCAGCACATAAGACGAGGTCCAAAGTTTTTTGATGATTGGAAATTGCATGCCCCAAACGAAACCCGCGCTCACCGCAAGAATGCCGGCCCCGAGCAGCCATTGAACCTTCTTGCGATCCGTGACGGTGGCGCTTTGGAGCAGCATGCCAGCGAACACCCCCAACAGACAGGTGGCAATTGCCGGCAACGTGCTGAGCAGCCCTTCCGGATCGTGATCCCCGTCCCATTTGCGGCCGGGCAGATACATTTTGTCGATGTAATTGGCGAGATTCTTTCCTTCCTCGAGATTTCCCGCCCCAACTTCCGGCACTGGAACAAAACACATCAAAGCCCAATAACCCAAAAGCAAACCGGCGCACCACAGGATCAGTCCGGTTCTCTTGAAATTCAGAAAGAGGAAACTGGCGAAGAGATAACAGAGGGCAATCCGTTGCAGCACTCCGAGAAGCCGCACCTGCTCGAAGCCCTGGCTCAATCCGCCATAGGCAAATATCCCAAAGAGGTAGAGCAACACGCTCCGGCGCAATACCCGCTTGTATGCCGCGACTTTCCCATCGCGCGCCACTTCGCGTGAAAGGGAAAACACCAGCGACACACCCACAATGAAGACGAACAGCGGAAATATCAGATCATAAAACGTGACGCCTTCCCATTTACGATGGGTCAATTGACCGGCCAGAAAAACGGCCAATCCAGCCTGACTCGCGTGATGCAATCCCTGCACGATGTCCTCCGCGCCAATAATCCAGAACATGTCAAACCCACGCAACGCATCGAGCGAGAGCAACCGTGTCCTGGCTGGTGAAATCGAAGCCGAAGCCGAAGCCGATGGGACGTCGCGAACAGAATCCTGCGTTGATTGCGGGTTGTTGATGGCCCAAACGTCTAGGCAAAAGCCGATCGCCCTTCAAGGGAATTCCAGCGCGTGATCCCATCGCTCCCATCGCCAGTCATTGCCAGCCCTCGCGAACTTCAAAGCCAATCGTGAGGCGTCACACTTGGCGGTTATTAACGCGCACGCAAATCGACGCAAACGAGTTTGTCCCGGCTGCGGGCATAAAGCAGCCCATAGGCAAGTGCGGGATGAGCGCGCGTGCCGCCGCCAAGGATTTGCGCGCGGGCCAATTCCTGATAAGCGCCGGGTTGCGCAGCGACGCGCAACAGCTGCCCTGATTCGAGCAACACCAGCAAATCGTTCCCGGCCCGAAGCAAACAGCCCGCTCCGATTCCTTCTTTGGTCCAGCGCACCTTGCCCGTTTTCAATTCGATGCATCGCAATCGAGGCCCATACTCGTGCCGCCCATCAAACCCGTACAAAAAACCATCGTGATGAACCGCCGTAGCGAAATGGTTCGAGAGGATGTCGTCTCCGGACCAGACTTTTTCGACTTGCCCTCGATGCACCCGCAGCAGCGCGGCCCCGGTCCCATAACTGGCTGAAATGAACACCAGATTTCCCACGACCAACGGAGCAGCAGCATTGACCGAGGCTTGCAACCGCGCGCGCCAGGGATGTTCGAAATGAACTTTGCCCGAACTCGGATCCAACCCCACCAATCCTTCGCGCGTGAAGAAAAACACGCGCCGCTCGTTGTCAATCGTTGCGCTCACTGGCGATGAATAACTCGCTTCATGATCCGTGGATTGCCAAAGCAACTTCCCCGAAGCGCGATCAAAAGCCACAATCCCCGCTCCTTTGCGTCCGCCGATGTTCAGCAGCACAGCGTTCCCTTCCACCAGCGGCGAACAGGCAAAACCGAAAAAGCCTTTGTCAGCCCCAAATCGCGCGGCGCAATCCACGCTCCACAGCACTTGCCCGCTCTTTTGATTCAGGCAATGAAGCAGCCCCTCGGCCCCGAAAGTAAATACGCTCCCATGCGCCATCGCGGGCGTCGCGCGCGGACCGTGATCTTCGCCCACGATGGAATCGACGTAGCTGGTCGGATACTTGAATGTCCAAAGCGTTTTGCCCGACATGGCCTCCAGGCAATCCACCACCTCGTCGTTCCCCAGGCGATGGAACAAAATCAACTTGCCATCGGCGACCACCGGTCCGCTAAAGCCCTGGCCGGTTTTACGATTCCATAGTTGTGGCGGCCCATTCACGGGCCACTCGCGGGCAAGGTCAGTGCCTGTGCCGTTCTCGGCGACGGGGTAAACGCCATCGCGATTTGGACCAAGAAACTGAGGCCAATCAGAAGCGGCAACACTCGAGCTCAAGTTTGGATTCAAGGTCAGGTTCAAAACCAGAACAAGAAAAGCCAGCAGGAGCTTTGAGAGCTTCAAGTGGTGCATGCGAATTCTCTGCCACAACTGAACCGGGGAGTGCAACCCTTGGATGCGTTCGCTCAAGGATTTTCTTGCGCCTCCGGCAGCGGGATCGGCAATTTCGGCCGCGTCAGTTTGATGAAACCAGACTTGCGCGGCGAAGACGCCCACTTCGTTTCGAGATTCAGAATGCGTTCTTCCGTGGGCGGATGAGTGCTGAAAACACTGGCTTCGAATTGAGCCATGCCCGCCAGTTGCCGGTCCGACTGCAATCGGCGCAATCCTTCGATATACCCGCGCGGATCGATCTTCGCTGCCAGCAGGTATTCCCACGCTTTGTTGTCAGCCTCGCGTTCATAATCGCGCGAGTAACTGCTCCGAATGAGCATTTGCGATCCATTGGCAATGAGCACCAGGACGCCGTTCTCATTCCCGACCAGCAACCGCGCCAGATAATAAGGGCCTGCGGAAGAAATGATCTTGCGAAAACCATGGCGCAAAGTGACGTGCGCGATTTCATGCGCCAGAACGCCGGCCAGTTCTTCCGGCTTTTCCAGCAACGCCAACAGGCCGGTGGTGACGATGATGTGGCCGCCCGGAAGCGCGAACGCGTTCGGGGCCGGTTCATCCGCGATATAAAATCTGTAACGGAGATCCTTGCGCGGTAGCACGCTGGTCAGCGGCTTGATCAACTGATCGAGGTCCGCCACCAGTTCCGGACGGTCCACCAGGGTTTCTTCCGTTCTCACTTCTTCCATCAGAGAGTCGCCTAAAGTCGTTTCAAACGACGTCGGCACGCCGGCCACAAGCACGCGCACCATCCATCCTGTCATCGAACTCAGCACGATGGCGCCGCCCAGAAACAAAACCAGGACAATGGCCGTGACAATCCACGCGTTGATGCTCTGCCGTTTTTCTTCCGGCCGAGCCAAATGCCGTCTTAAATGCGTCCACTTTTGAAAAGCCGGATCCTCCAGGATGGCGCGATTGGAAGTAAACACCGTCCACTTCGGATATTTCGGATGAGAAAAGAAAACGTCGCTCTCGTCGTCGTTGGCAAACGTGATTTTCAACTCGGCCATCGGAAAATCGACGGTTCCCAACTCGGACTCAAAACGCAGGCTCATCGAGCCGACGGTGATGGTGCCATGGGCGGTCGCTTCGCCAAAATCCGGGTGCGACGCGTTGCCTTCGTAAATCTGATCGTATTCGGTCACCCGCTCAGAATTATAATGATCGGCTCCAGGCGTGGCACGTGAATTCGATGGCGGCGCGGCAGGAAATGCATTTGCTCATTGTCCTCGCTTCGTTGGTCAAGCCATCAACCCTTTTGGCGTTTGACCCTCGGAATGGCAATCCATAGACTGCGCGCATGACCCGGAGAGGTATGCCACGGCACAACGGATTTCTTTGTTTCCAGCCTAATCTCCAAAATGAGGGAAATTCTTCCTTGAACATAACTGGTTGGGCATTTCCTCACGCCTTTTGAACGGAGAAGCTATGAGACTATTTCGATACATCCTCACCATTGTTTGTGGCGCGATTGCGAACCACGGCAGTTTGACGGCGACGAACACATTCATCGCTAATGCAGCCGAACCACTTACCACCAAAGCCAAATGCGTTGTCATCCAACCTACCAATGCAGAATTGCGGCTTCTCCAGGGAGCATGGGAGGGAGTCTTGGTTGGCGATAAGGCGCACCAAAAAATCACCATCACGATCACCACCAATTCACTCCATTTTCACCGGGACACGAACTTTTGGTTTGATACGACGATTACCCTGCCTGCTGGCAAAGACCCAAAGCAGTTGCACGCCACCATCAAAGCTTGTCCACCTTCGCAGGCTGAGAGCATCGGCAAAGTTGTCAGAGCTTTCTTCAAAATTGAGGATGGGAAATTGACCTTGGCCACGATAGGCGACGATGCCGAAGAGACAGCGAAAAACTTTGAATCCGCTGGAACTCGCTACGAACTCCGGAAAGTTCAACCTCCAAAGAAAGATGCTGCACCTGAAATCAGGTGAACCGGCACTCCAAATACAAGCTGTCTCCTGCGGAGCCAAGCGGAGCCAGCAACAACGGCATGGGTTGAACAAGCCCATCTTCGTCCTTCGCTGCGAGACTTTGTTGGGAATGCTCGGTTCCCATTTGGTGCTTGATGGCCAATTTTTTTTTGATAGCAGTATGGTGGTGATGGAGAAGTGCGCCTCCGCGTACTCGACTGTTCGCGGTTTTGGCAAACACAAAGGACGCAGGGAGCACTTCGCCGCGCGGCGGCTTCGTTCATCCGGTCGAGCGAATCGCGGCTGAGCGTTTCAGATTTAGGCTTGCCGGGGGGGAATCGGAGCATTCCCGTTGTATGCGTGAGCGCTTTCCTCGGCGGTCGCTCATAACAACTTGCCCTTCTGATATTGTTTTCAGATGCGTCGATGAATCCACACACTGGAAAACCTCCTGCGTTCTCATCGCCTTTATTATGAGATGGCCAATTCTCTTGGTTGAATGCATTGCATTGCTTTTGGCGGCGAACGGTTGTTCGAACCAATCGGAGCAAGCAGCGCCGACATCGCCGACATCCTCTGTTGTTCTGCCTCCACGTCTGGACTCTTACTTTGAGTATTATTGCGATTACACTGGCAGCTTAGGCATTGGGTTCGACGCATCGCAGACTTACGATTATCGATTCCGTCAGCATTTGAAAGAGACACGCGACCCGGAGCTTAAGCGATTGTTTGTTCTTCAGCATCTTCATCGCGACGTTGAGTTGGCTCTGGAAGAATTTGAAAAAGGAATTGTCCGCACCGGCAAACCAGCATCCCGACCTCTCACTCTCCCCGAGTGGCGGGAAAAGCAGATGAGCATTCAGCGGCAAATGGATGACCTTGCCGCTTATTCCGCCTTCACCAACTTTGCCACGGCAAGGCACGACCCGTTCGATCCTCCCGAACCGAAGATGGATTCGATGTGGATTGAGGAGTTGCTAGGAAAATTCCGGAGCATCACCAATGCACCACAACAATAAAGGCTGCATAACCGCAGAGTGAAGTTGGCTGCGGATTTGGGCAGTACGGCGGCCCTTCAGAGGTTTCGCTGACGGGTTCCCTTTCCTTTCGATGGCTGCGGGAGCTTTATTTATTTATTTTGGCGCGAGCACCTGTTCGAGCAACTCGTTCAACCGCTTCAGCATCGCCCTTGGATCTTCGAGCAGTCCAGCCGCTACGCGCGCATTATCCAAAATTTGCTCGGCCACTTTCGCGGCCAGATTCGCATCGGCCTGCCGCACTTTTTCCAGACGCGCCATCATGGAATGTCGCGGATTGATTTCCAAATCCTGTCGGGCAGCGCCGTCTCCCTCTTTTTTCACGGCCTTCAGAATGCGGCGCATGGTCGAGGTGATGAACTTGTCGCTTTCGAGCAGGACCGCCGGGCTATCGACGAGCCGTTTGGAAACGCGCACCTGGCCGATCCGATCCCCGTAAGTTGACTTCAACCATTCGGCCAGCGCTTTGGCTTCTTCATCCGAAAGCGCGCCTTCTTTGGCCTCCAAAGGTGGCACATCAATTTCTGCTTTTTCGGCGGCCCGCAGCGGTTTGGCGTCAAATTCATGCAAATGCTCCATCACGAACTCGTCCCAGGGATCATACAGAAAAAGCACTTCGAACTTTCGCGCGCGGAAAACTTCAAAGTACGGGCTCGCCTCCGCCGCCTCGCGATGCGGCGCCATCAGATAAAAAATCTCCTTCTGTTCCGCGGGCATGCGTTTGACGTAATCGGCCAAAGACACTTGCTGACCGGCGGCGGCTCCGGAGGATTCGAACCGGAGCAATTTGCTCAATGGCTCGCGCTGGGTGAAATCGCTGACCACACCCTCTTTCAGGAATTTGCAATACTCGGCGTAAAACTGCGCGTATTTGGCGGGATCTTTCTCCGCCTGTTCTTCAAGGAATTTCAAAAAGCGGCCGGTCAGCACCTTGTTGAGTTTCTGCATGAGCGAAGAGTCCTGCATCGTTTCACGCGAGATGTTCAGCGGCATGTCTTCGCTATCCACCACTCCTTTGAGGAAACGCAGCCAATCGGGGAAAAGTCCTTTGGCATGCGCTTGAATGAGGACTTTGCGACAGTAAAGGTTTACTTCCGACTCGGTCCGCGCCATCCCCATGGTTTCGAAATTGCGCTGTGGCACAAACAACAGCGCCTGGATGGATAAAGGCGCGTCGGCCGTGAAATGCAGCCGATAGAGCGGCGGCTCATGATCATGTCCGACGTACTGATAAAACTCATGGTATTCCTCCTCTTTGATTTCGTTTTTATTGCGGGTCCAGATCGCCTGAATGGTGTTGATCCGCTGCCCGTTCAACTCAAGAGGGAAGGGAACAAAATTCGAATAGCGCTTGATAATGCGCTCGACCACGTCGCGTTTCGAGAATTCCTTCGCCTCCTCTTTCAAATGCAAAACGACGCGCGTGCCACGCGGCAGTTCCGGAGCCGGTTCGATCTCGTAACCGGCGGCGCCTTCGCTGTGCCAGGCCCATCCTTGTTCCGCAGGCACATAGGAACGCGTGAAAACATCCACCTTTCGCGCCGCCATGAACGCCGAATAAAAGCCGACACCAAATTGGCCGATCAATTTGGCGTCCGGCTTTTTGTCCTCGGCCAGTTGTTTGAGGAATGCCTTCGTGCCCGAATGCGCAATCGTGCCGAGGTTTTCGACCAGTTCTCCATGGGTCATGCCAACGCCTGTATCGGTGAAAGTGAGTGTATTGGCGGTGTCGTCGGTTTGAATGTGGATGTTCGGCGGCAGGTCGGGCTGCAGCAGCGGTTGGCCGGAAGCCTGGGCAAAGCGCAATTTTTCACACGCATCCGCGGCATTCGAGATCAACTCCCGAATGAAGATTTCTTTGTCGGTGTAAAGCGAGTGGATGACGATATCCAGCAATTGTTGGATTTCAGCCTGAAAATGATGTTTCTCCGTGCTCATGACGCTTCCCCTTAATGAATCGGCGGCAGCCGGTCAAGAGGCAGCGTCGGTTTCGCTGGAATCCTACGGACGAGAGCAAGCGAGGATCGGAGAAGCTGGAACGCTGGAACGCTGGAACCTTCCGCTTGCTTCTGGAAAAACGCCGGGGCTATACTCCGCACTATCGCAACCACATCTCCACATTTTATGTTTCTGGAAGACGATTTTCTCGAAGCGTATCCGAAAAAACTGGAAGTGCGCGGCGGCTTTGCCTGTGAGGTGCGCCCGCTGCAAAAAGAGGACGAGCCTTTGTTGCACGATTTCTTTTTGGCCGTGCCTGAAACGGAGCGCATTTTCATCAAACACCGCGTAGTGGATCCCGGGGTCATTCGCGGCTGGTGTCAGAACATCGATTACGGCCGCAACCTGCCGCTGCTCGCGTTTTACGATGGAAAAATTGTCGGCAACGCCACGCTTCATCAACAATTGGGCGGATGGAAACGCCACATCGGGCGCGTCAGCACGCTGGTGCATCCGCAATACCGCGGGCGCGGCCTGGCCAAAGCCCTCGTTCAGGAGTTGATTGGGATCGCCCAGCATTTCGGTCTGGAAAAATTGGAAGCGGAATTTCTCGGCGAACAGGAAGCGGCCATCAAAGTCTTTGGCCTCCTTGGTTTTTCGCAACTGGTCCAACTGCCCGATTACGTTCGCGATATGCAGGCGATATCGCACGATTACGTCTTAATGGGGTTGAACCTCAAGACGGACGAAGAATACGCGGGCATGGGATAAAAAACGCCGCCGGCAACAATCGCTCCATTTCATTGGAAGATTCCGGACGAACGACGGCGATTTGCAGCGCCTTTGACGTTTTCGAAAAAATTCCCCTCCTTTAAACGCTGTCGCCGGCCAGGCAAAACGTTACGGCAGCGTTCCAGTTTGAGCGTGTAAGCGACGATCCCGTTTTGGCGCAATGCAGGGCAACTCCTCGCAACCGATTGGAAGCAAGAGAAGCGTCCGGCGATTACTGATCGCGTTGGGTGGCCGCTCCTTCGCTTTGATTTGATTTCGGCTTATTTAATTAAACCCCGCGTCTGCCGAACAGCAGCGAGACAAGGAACAACACCAGAAACACGGCGAAAAGAATTTTCGCGATGCCCGCGGCCGTGCCGGCAATTCCCGAAAACCCGAGTAATGCGGCGACGACGGCCACAATGAGAAACAGAATCGACCAGCTCAACATATGACCTCCTTTTTTGGCGGGAGAGAATTCCCCCTTCTTCTCATGCTTTCAAAGGTAACGCGCCATGCCTCGACACGAATCGGGGTCGCGCCCTGAAAGTCTTTTGCTGGAAAGGCGGACCTGGGGGTTTGGTGCGACCGGTCGAACCTCAGGAAATGGCCCGACTATCCCTTCTTCGAGAGCATTTTGGCCTGATGCCATTCGGACCCATGCCGCCGAATCGGGCAGGGTCCAGAATGTTATTGCGTTCGATTCGGAA
>JBFMDG010000065.1:0-16701 GCA_040754135.1 Verrucomicrobiota bacterium | reverse complement strand
CAGGAAATTCCATGTGGCCGAATCGAACGGCTGGCCGTTGCCGGTCAGTGCCTGCGGCGGACCGGCCAGGCGGATGCGGAAAAAGAGGACGCTCCCGTTGGCGTAATAATTGAAGCTCGAAGCGGCGTTGAGGGGGCCGCTCGAGAAATCGACAGAACTTTGCGGCGTGGCATTGTGTGACGGATCCTGCTGGCTGCTGATCGAGCCGCTGACGTCACTCTGCACCTGTCCCTGTGCGGTGTAAGCTTGCGTGTTCAATTGCGCCGGCCAGGCCGCCGGGTAGCCCGCGGGATCGGTGTAATTCTGGGCAGCGCGCACCGCATGGCCGCAAGCCGCCACCAGGCCCAGCCACAAAATGGCGCATCCCAACGCACGGATGAATGGGCTCGGCCTCATCGCGCACTCTCCTTCTTTTCGCGCGCCGCGAAGAGGGTCTCGTCAAACTTGAAACGGAGATTCAAATAAAAGCCGGGATTGGTGTAGCCATCGGCGGCCAAATCTTCGTCTCGAAAACCGATGACGTTGTAGCCGATTCCGACGCGCAAATTCTCCCGCGCGAGAAATCCGATTTCCGGACCGAGCGCGTATTGCTGCTGGCGACCATCGCCGCTGACCAGCGTGTTTGCGTTCACCCCCACGTCCCAGCGTTTGCTGATTTCATAACTGGCGCGGCCGCCGACGAGATGGGCGTGGTAGAGATGATCCTGGCCGGCGAGATCGTCGAGCGCCACTTTGCCGGCGTAATGCGCGCTCAAATTCCAATCCGCATCCGGCTGATAATGCACGTCGAGCGAGAGAATGTTCACGCTGCGGCGCAAGGTGGCTCCGGCGCGGCTGCCGTCCTCTTCGTATTTGTATTCGTATTTGATGAGCCCGTTCCAGCGGTCGCTTTCCGTCTGGCGATAGGCAAAGCCGGCTTGAAAGCGGCCCTGATTTTTGTCCCCGACATTCGGGCCTTTGTTGTCCACCATGAGGAGGATCGCTTTGCTTAGGAACGTCCAATCGCGGCTCACTTTGCGGGCGTACCCGACGGAGCTGAGGAGGCTGTCGTTGGGTGTGCTGGTGCGTAATTCGAGCCGGGCCGTTCCCTTCCAATCGGGCTGGCGCGTGTATTCGATGGCGCCGGTGACGGCAGTGGCCTCGTTTTGATTGCCGCTGTTGAACGGGGTGACTCGTTCGAGCGTTGTGTTGAGCCGCACGCCTTCGGCCACATGCCAGAGATTGCGCAGGCCCGTGGCGGCTTCGGCTTCGCGGCCGCTGAACGAATCGCGCGCGCGATACTCATTGAACGCCGTCCCGTCCTTCATGTATTCCGATTCGAGCCCGACGACCGTCGTATTGTGCTGGTGCAGTTGATTCAATTCGAAGGGACCGCCGAGCGACGAGATGAACTCGTGGCGCGCGTAGAGTTTGCCGCGGTTTTTCAACTGATAATCCAACCCGAGCGCCGCCATGCGATTGCCAGTTTCAATGACATCGTTTTCATACTCGCCATAAAGGGAGGCGTTTTTCACGAAGGGCGCGGGAGCGGTGAGTTTCGTGCGGACGCTGTTCACTTCGTTCGGTGTGGCGCCGATCATGGAAGGGCTGGCTGGATCCGCGGTTTCCTCGCTGTGCCGGACGCCGAGTTCCATGCGGAACGGGCCAAAGATGCGTTCGACATCCACGCGCACGCCTTTGCGGCTGCCGTGCGTTTGCACCTCCTCGGTCCAGAGGCCTTGCGCAATGAGACTGGTGCGATCGTTCAATTTTTGGGTGACCTTCAATCCGCTTTCAATCCGGCCGGGCAGAAGAATGGAGGCGTTGTTGGTGAACGAGGGTTCCGTTTTGCCAAAATAAGCGCGGGCATCGGTGCTGGAACCTTTGTGACGCAACTCGACGCGGCCGGCCTGACCGGTGCCGCCGATTTCCGAATGGCTTTGCGCCACTTCGCCGAGCAGGAAAGTTCTCGGGCCGAGTTTGATTGTGGAATTCGCGCTGTAGAGTTCGTAAAGCCCGAGCGGATTTTCGTCGCGCACAGCCGATCCGCCGATTTCCACGCGTTCGGCCAGCTTCACCTGTCCATCGGCGCCATAGACCCAGAACTTGTCGCCGCCTTGATCCACTTCGTAGGTCACGCGGATGAAGATCGGGTTGAGGTTCGAATCGAGGCTCGGAATGGGGCGCTTGAACAGAATCCGCCCGGTGAACGGTTCAAATTCGTAATCGAGAAACCGCGTCATCGGCTCGCTCTTCACCACTTGCGACGGTTGATTGCGGTCGCGGGTGAGGATCTCGACCTGTTCGCTGTTCACGATGCCGTCGCGGATGTTGAAGTAGTACGGGCCGGAGGTGCCGTTGGCCGGGAGTTCCTCGATCACCTGGCGGGTGCTGTCCTGGCTGGCCCAAAGATTGACGCTCGCGAATTTGTTTTCGAAGTGTTCCTTCACGCCGGTGAGGCTGCGGTTGTAGTTGCCCAACCCGCGCGCTTCGCTCGTGGTCTGCGTGTTGAAATCACCGTAGAGCAAATACGACTTTTTCTTGTCTATGCGCACGTAGAGCCGGCCGGTCGATTGCGCATCGAAACCCCGGATCGAAGAGTCGCCATACACCGGATAAAATTCGTCCGGCTGAATGTCGCGAAAGAGCCGTTCGCGCGTGGCTTTCTCCGAATCATACCCGGCGGTCAGCAGGTATTCCCCTTTGATCTTGCCCTTGAGGAAAAACGCGGCGCGACCTCCGGTCCGGGTGCGGCCGTTGTTGCCCGACACGGCAAATTCGCGCAACTCCTCATCGAAACCGTCGCTCGACCGCGCCGGCACGAGGGCGCTGCGGTTCAGTTTGCTGAGATTAATCGAGCCTTCAATCACGCCCACAGCCAGCATGGGACGCAGGTCGGGGAGGAAAGCGAGTTGAGCTTCCGACTTGAGCGCGCCGCTGCTGATGATGACATGCGCGGTGGCCGGCTCCTGCGGCGGCAGCAACTTCAACTCGACCGAACCCCCTTCGATGAAGATCTGCACGCCGGGCTCCTTCCGATCGAGATCCTCGATCTCCCAGCGTCCGGCGCTGGCTTCGAGCGTCAGCGGCGTGCGCGCGGTCACCGGCACTCCGCTGGCATCCTGCAACAACACCTTGATGACCGCCGGCGAGACGCCATCGGCGGGCTGCTCCTTTTCCGGGAGGACGATTTTGATGCGGCCGAGTTTATCGGGCGCGATCACGTGGATAGTTTCCTGACCGCGCACATTTCCAAACGGATCGATTAAAACCACGGCGAGCGTGTTCGTGCCTGGCCGGAGATTCACGCCGACGAATTCCCATGCCTCGAGCTGGCGATCGGGAAGATTGGCTTTCTTTCCGATTTGCGCCTTGGAAACTTCTTTCTCGTTCACCTTCAGTGCGAACCCGGCGCCGAGCGGCCCTTTGACACGCACGGTGAGCTGCGGCATGGCCAGCGTGTCGCCGTCCTTCAAATCGAGAAATCCCAGCGCGTTGTCGAGATGCGCAAGCGCTTGTTCAAGGGAAAGGCGTGGCACGGTCGCGACCGGCGAACGCGGCAAATTCGAATTGTCGCTGTTCAACGTGCCGCCCGGCAGAACCGAGCGGAACGACGGATCGGCCGCTGGCGCATTGCTCGAAGAGGTCGAGAGCGCCAGGTTCGCCAGGTTCGGCTGGGTGACCGCGACGTTCGTGCCGGACTGTTTTGTTCCGGGCAGTTCGCCGCCCCCGATCAATCCGGTTGCGGGCAACCCTTTCACATCGCCCGGCAACATCAACACGCCATCCGGCGTCAAACGGTCCTTCAATCCCTTTTCAATTTCGGCTACGACGACTTCGCCGCGCGCGCGACGCTCCTCGACCTGACGCAGGATTTCGGGCGTGGCGGAACCTTCGGCGAAGTTGGCCTTGTGCAATTCACCCGGCCTCAGGTCGATAAACCGGCTCTGGCCAGCGCCAGCGTGACGCGTCGAAATCGGATCGAGACGGCTCCCCACCGGCAGCGTCGTCGCATCGACTTTCAACACGTGCGTGCGCGGGCTCAGTCCGTAAAGGCTGTATTTGCCTTCGCTATCGGTGATCACGAACGTTCCGTCCTCCAGGTAAAGCCGCACGCCCGGAATGCCCGGCTCGCCCGCATCCTGAACACGATTGTGGTTCACATCGACGAATACCTTGCCAATGACGACGCCGCGATCGGTGAAGACGCCGCCGGTGAGTTTCACCTGGGCGGTGGCCACATTGCTTTCGATGCCAGCGGCCAGGGCTTGGGCGCGATTGACGCCATCGCCTTGCAACGCGCCGGGGCCGACGCGCACGCGATAGGCCAGCGTGACGGTCGTGTTGTCCGCGAGTGCGCCGAGGGCAAACTCGAGCCGCGCTCCTGCCATGCGCTCCGGATCGCCGCGACGCGACTGATCGAGCCGAACGCTTTCCTTGATCAACGTGAAACCGGCGGGCAAATGATCGACGAGCACGAGATCACGCGCCGTGCTGCCCGAGACATTGCGAATGCGAATGGTGTAATCGAGCACGTCTCCGATCTCAGCTTCACGGCGCGACACATCTTTCTGAACGAACAAGCCGCTTCCTCCAGCCGCGGGTGCCGAATCCGCCGGGATATCAATACGCACCGCGCCGGTCGCCAGGCTCACCGGGAAAGTGCCGAGATAAGATCCCGATGGGTCGATGATCCGGCCTTCGGGCAATTCTCCGGGCCGCAACTTCGACGGCACCGTGTAGCCAGGTGGCGGTGTCACTTGCAGCCGATAAATTCCCGCAGCCACTGTTGGGAACTCGTATCGTCCGCTCGCATCGGTGATGACCGTGTGCGACGCCGGTGTCACACCATCCGCTTTGAAGACCGTGGCGGGGGTTCCTGACGCGACATCAATGAGCGTGATGGTAGCGCCGGCGATCGGTTGATCGGTTCGGCTGTCGAACAGCACGCCATCGGGATCGATGAGAATGGTGGTTTCAGTAATGGTATTTCCGCAGCCGGCGATCGACGCGGTGAGGGTGTCATTGCGCAGCGTTTCAATCATTCCGTCCTGGTGCACCACCGCCACCACGCGCGCGTCGGCAGTCGGAATTTTTTGGAGGATGCGGAACACTCCGGTGTTGGGCCCGGTTTCCTCAGCTGTGAAAACTTCCTGATCCTGCGTCTTGGCCGACGTGATGGTGATGACTTTGCGCTCGATCACGGTCGCGTCCTCGTTGCACTGCGCGGCGTTGGCCTGGACAAACAGGGGCGAGTTCAACCGCGTCGCGTGCGCTTCAGTGCCAAAGGCATCGTTGCGGAAAAAATCAATGAAAGGCGGCACCAGCGCGATATTCAGTTCGACCCGGCTCGAATCAAGAATGGTCGGCGGCACGTTCTGGCCGTCGTCGAAATAGAATTGCGCCACATTGCGCGCCGGCCCGCTGGCATTTCCATTGACCGTGACCGAGAAGCGGACAGTGATGCCGCCGTTCAATGGCAACGCCGGCATGCCAAAGGCCACGGCATCGACACTCGCCAAATCAGGCGGCGCCACACTCGAATAGGCATGCAACGGAGCGCCCATCTGATGGAAAAGCGCCTGCGCCCCTCCCGATTCCTCCACGCGCGCCAACGTCGTGTTCGGCGGAATGATGTCGCGCAGCACAAGCAATCTCCGCTCGACACCATCGACGATCACCGGAATTCCCGCGGCGCGATCGAACCGGGCGTTGTGCAAAACGAGTGAGAAAGCGACTTCGGCTTTGCGTTGCGGGGCCAGATCGGAAGCCGTCTTGTGGAATGTCAGCCCTCCCAATCCGGGCACCGTCACGTCGTCAATGTTCGCGACAGACTTGTCGCCGCTGGCGCTGACGGCCACGAGCTCGAAGGCGGCTTTGACGCCGGGCGTGAGTGTGTCGGGCAAACGGGCGCGGATGAGAAGGTGCACCGTTTCGTGAATTTCCAAAGGAAGCATTGCGCCGTTCATCAGCTCGGCTTCGCCCGGATCGATTGCCCCATTGCGATTGGAATCGAGAAACAAATGCAGCGCCGCAAAATCGAAATCGTCGCCCGGCAGATTGGCAAACCGCAGCGTCACGACACCTGGTTCCGAGCCGGAGTTGACGAGCCGATGGGCAAAGGTCTGGATGGAACCTGCGGCGCCGAACACCGACTGCGACTGCGTGAGTGTGAAATTTTGGAAGGTTTGCACGAACACGCGGACGGGCTCGGAAACGATGGTCGCCTGGTGACCGGTGGGGGGATCGATGAATTCGGCGGTTGCCTGATTGATGATTTCCGTGCCACCGGGAGTTGGAGCCGATTGCAGAGCTGGAAATCCAAAGCTGGCGATCAGCACGAGAAGGCCTCGGCGGAACGCCAGCTTTGGTTTTGACAGCAAATTCATTATCGGTGCAGTTGTCATGGCAAATCCGAGTGCGACCTCGATTTGCGAATTGCGAATTGTGTTTGCCTTTGCGAGCGCGAGCGCGTTGCAGTGATCCGGAGGTGAACGGAGACCGCGCGGCTGAGTTGCGGTTTCGTTCTTGTCCCGTGCGGACGGCGCGTTTTCCACACCGGGCAAAAACTTTGCGAAAAAGGGGAGAGGCGTTTCCGCCTCTCCCCTTCGGGAGGTCGTTCCTTATTGATCAATCCGCACGCCGAACGTGATCACAGCCGATTGGCCGGGATTCAACGTGCCGATATTTACCTGGAACGTGCCGCGGCCGCCGTTGGCCGGGACATTGGCAACGGTTCCGACCGTGGTCGCCATCGGAACGGTGGCGTCGTAGGTCGTGAACGATGGGATCGAGTCGGACATCACCACCGAGGTGGCGGGAGCCGATCCGTTGTTGGTGACGGTGATACGATAGCGGATGCCTTTGCCGGGCAGAGCGCCGGTCGTAATGTTGGCCGTGCTGAACGCACCGTCCGCCGCACCATCGAGGTTCGAATCGAGCGCTTGCTCCTTCAGCAGAATGATGTCACCCGAGATGACGGTCGTCACATCCGCCACCGAAACGACGGGCGGCAACGTGCCGACACCGCCGGAAGTGGTGGCTGATAACGTGGTCGAGTCGGTCGTCCCGGCCACGGCGCCGACGGGAGCGAAGACTTTGACGAAGACGCGCGCTTTCTCACCCGGCTCGAGACCGGCGGCGGTGCTCGCGCCATTGATGCCGCCAATCATGGTGCTCAGGTCGCGGATGACGGGATCTGTGGAATCGAGAACGCCGTTGTTGTTTTGATCCCAGTAGGAGACCGAGGTGAACCCGGCTGCGCTGTCGATCAGCGTCAAGACCGTGCTGGTGATGCCATCGCCTTCGGTGACGTTGCCTTCATTCGAGATGAAATGGCTGTAAACGACCGATCCGCCGGGCGACACCTGGCCGGTGTTGTTTGGTTCCAGCTTGATCGTGCGCACGGTGTTTACCGTCACGGAATCGAGCTTGCGATCCTGAGCGCCGGTGGTCGGCGAGAGGGCGCGAAAGTAACCGTTATAAGTGCCGGGCGGTGTTCCCTTAGGCACGGTGAGATCCGCATACACCAGCTTGCTCGCGCCCGGCTGCAATACGCCTGTGGTGGTGATGATCGAGTTGTTCGCATCGCGGAAAGTCAACGTCCAGCCCGCCGGAAATGCCGTCGTGGCAAAACTCGCATCGGTGCTCCCCGTCAGGTTGAAACTGTCCGCCACACTACTCGTGTTGTTCACGTAAAGAGTGAACCGCGCCTGACCGCCGGGATCGACGGAGACATTGCGCACCGGAGAAGCCTCAGGTCCCGGCCCTGCGCCCGGCGCATTCGCGCCCGGAGAATCGTTCGTCAAATCGACTGTGTTCGGCACAATCGTCGCCAGCGTGTCGGTGGTCGTCGCCGACTTGCTCGGGTCAATGACCGACGTCGCCGTTTTCTGAACGCTGTAAGGGCCGCCGCCGGAAACAGTGCTCGGCAGCGTGGCTTTCAAAATGACGTTGTACGATCCGCCTGGCGCAATCGGTCCGGTGCCCGGGATGCCGTTGTTGTTGCTGTCGAGCAACGGCGTCGTGCCGTCACCCTGGAACAACGCGAACGTCGTGCCCGCCGGAAAACTGCTCGTGCCAATGGTCACATCATAGCTGTCAGTGCCATTGCCGGTGTTGACGACCACGTTGGTGAACGAAACGGTGCTGCCTTGCGTCGCACTGGCAATCGTCTGCCCGCTCAATGTCACTCCCGCCACCTGGCTGACTGTAAAGAGCGAAGTATTGCTGTTGAACGGCCCGACTGAAGTGCCGGTGCCTGGATCATAACTGTAGGTCGCTGTGTTGTTGATCGCGCCCGGCGCCAATCCTGAATTCACGTTCACCTGAAACGTCAACGTCCCCGATTGCCCGGGTGTCAGACTCGAGATGATCGCAGTTACGCGACCGGGTTGCGTCACGCCGAAGTCGTACAAAATGCCGGCCGGATCTCCACCCGCTGCATCCGTCAACGTGGTTGCTCCCGAACCGCTCCAGCGGCCGCTGCCCGCCACATAGCTCATCCCGGACGGAATCACGTCCATGAGCGTCACACTCGTGGCGGTGCTGTTGCCGGTGTTGTTGAAGGTCAACGTGTAGGTGATCGGTCCGCTGGGCGATCCGCCCGAACTGGCGCTGATCGCTTTCGTCACTGTGACGACGGCGTTGGCACTCACCGTGGCCGTATCGGTGTTGCTGCCGGTGACCGCATTGTTGAACACGCTCGAGGCGTTGATCTGAATGGTCGCCGTTTGCCCGTCGGTCTGGGTGGCCGGAGTGTTGGCCACAATCACGAATTTAAATGTCGCGCCCGCCGCCAGGTTGCCCGTGCTGGTGATCGGCGTGTTGTTGTCGGGAATGCCGTCCCCGTTCGCATCCGCATAAATCGCCACCGCGGTGAGATCGAAGCTGTCACCGGCCAGTTGCGCAACGGAGAGATTGAAGCTGTCGAGTCCGTTGCCGGTGTTAACGAGTGTATGCGGAAAAGCAACCTGTCCACCCGGCGAGACGACGCGGGTGTTATCGGAGGTGATGGTGAAGCTGGCCACCTGCTGGACGATGGTGACCGCGACGTTTGAAGTGGCGGTGCGCGTCACGCCCGACGAATCGGTGTAGGTGGCGGAGGCCTGGTTGCCGATGCTGCTCCCGGCGGGTGGAGCGGCGCTGTGCGCTGACCAGTTACAAAAAGCCAGCAGAGTGGTTAACGCCACGATTCTTTTGGAATGCTGGCGGGTCGTTTTGGGTTTCAGGCCCCGGCCGATGCGCAGAAGCATGCTTCTGATCGGGCCTGTGGTTTTCATTTTCATCGATGTGTTTCTATTGTTGGTTTTGCTTTTCGGTTTGTTGATGGGTGATTTTCTTTTGGGTCGTTTGAATTACTTCAGAGAAATCCGGGTGGCGTTGCTGACACGAACGCGGGCCGTAACCTGCGTGGCCTGGCCTGCGCCGAGTTCCTTTACGCTCCAGCGCAAAGCGCGATATTCTGCAGCGGGAACAATCTCTTCCTTCACTCCGCCGCCGGGCTGCTTGACCACCCGCTTCAGGGGAATGGCTGAAAAAGTTTTGCCATCAAGACTGGCGGCGTCCGGCGCGGGCGTCGCTCCGGCGTCGATGTATTCCATGCCTGCCGGAATGGGGAGCGTCGGTTGCAGATTCGAAATCTTGCCGCCGGTTTGATTCGTATACTCGGCGCGGTATTGGATGACATCGCCGGGCTTCGATTTGCCGGCGGTTTCGAGCACTTCGCTGCCGTCGGCTTGGGCGACGACGCGCTGGGCAACGAGGTTGATGGCGAGATCGCCGGCCTGGAGCTGCGCCATGGCCGAAGCGATCAGAAAGGCGGCCATAAGGCTGGTGAGCCAGCGGCGGCCGGACTGTTTTAGATAAGGGACGGATGTGAACTGCGGGATGAACTTCATCGTGTTTATGCGTTTTGTGTTTTAGTTGCATTCACCTCCTGAAGTGCCCGCCGAATCCGGTTCGGCATCCGCTACGACTGTTCAGGCCGTGAATTTCGTTGGCCCGATTGGAGAGTAAAAGCGGGAAGACCCCTATCCGTACTCGATGGTATTTCAGTCGCGGAACTCCCGGTATTTTTCCGAATACCAAAGCCGGCCGGAATCGCCGGAATTGTCCGCACTCCCGGACGCTGTTCCTATTTTTCCGTTGACCCGGGCACGAAAGACGGCAAGTTGAACGGCGCTTTAAACATGCTGGCAAAAAGAGTCATCCCATGCCTCGACGTCCATGACGGACAAGTCACGCGCGGCGTCCAATTCGGCAAAGCCGAAGCAGGCGAACTCCGCAATGTCGGAGATCCCGTCGATCTGGCGGTCCGTTACAACGATCAAGGAGCCGACGAAATGGTCTTCTTCGACATCACCGCCAGCGCCCATGGCCGGTCAACCATGGTCGAGGTCATCCAACGCGTCGCCGATCGCTGTTTCATGCCATTGACCGTCGGCGGCGGCATCCGCACCGTGCAGGACATGCAAACGATGCTCAAAGCCGGGGCCGACAAAATCAGCATCAATTCCGCCGCGCTCGCTCATCCGGAACTCATCAGCGAAGGCGCGGAAAAATTCGGCAGCCAATGCATCGTCGTGTCGATCGACGCCAAACGCGTCGCCCTGGATCGCTGGGAAGTTTTCTCGCACGGCGGCCGCAAAGCGACCGGCCTCGAAGCCGTGGACTGGGCACAACGCGCCGTCCAGCTCGGCGCCGGCGAAATCGTGCTCAATAGCATCGATGCCGATGGCACCAAAGCCGGTTTCGATATCGAAATCACCCGCCGCGTCAGCGAATCGGTCGGCGTGCCGGTCGTGGCCAGCGGTGGCGCGGGCAAACTCGAACATCTGGCCGGCGTGTTGCAGGAGGGAAAGGCGGACGCGGTGCTGGCCGCGAGCATTTTCCATTTCGGCGAGTATTCAGTGGGCGAGGTGAAAGAATTTCTGGCCGCCGCAGGCATCCCTGTCCGCCAATGAACGCGAAAGAATTTTGGTTTCACGCCACGTCGAGTTCGCTGGTGGCGCCTTGTCCGGATGGCGTCTTCGCCGTCGCCATTGCCCTCAAACTCAATTAGAATTTTGCGCGATGATTTTTTACGAGAAACTCAAGTTCAATTCGGAAGGTTTAATTCCCGCGATCATTCAAGAGCAAGGCACGGGACGCGTGCTGATGATGGCCTGGATGAACCGCGCGTCCATCGAGAAAACGCTGGCCACTGGCAAGACCCATTTCTGGAGCCGATCGCGCCAGAAATTCTGGATGAAAGGCGAAACCAGCGGTCATACCCAATCGGTGAAGGAGATCGCGTTTGATTGCGATGGCGACACGCTTCTCATTCAGGTCGAACAGGTCGGGGCGGCGTGTCATGAGGGTTTTCACTCCTGTTTTTTCCGCTCGGTCACGGATGGCGAAGGGCATTTTCGCGAAACCGAGCCGCGCCTCGAAGCGCCCGAACATATTTACGGCAAAAAGTAAATGGAACAGCTCGTCGCTTTCGGCAGTGATGTTTATTTTTTGATGCTGGCTCTGTTGTTGGTGGCACGCAGCCTCGATTTTCTCAGCACCTGGATTGGCACTCCCAACCTGATGCTGGAAGGGAATCCGCTGGCCAAATGGCTCGGCTGGCGGCGCGGCATCGTCCTCAACATCGCGCTTTGTTTCCTTTGCGCGCTTTGGCCGCTTCCCTCGATTGTCCTCATCACCACCAGTGTGCTCGTGGCCGCGCGAAATTTTCAATATGCCTGGCTGATGCGCTCGCTGGGCGAGCATCGCTATCGCTGCTGGGTGGCCGAACGCCTCAACGAAACCAGCATGCCCCTCTACCTCTTTTGCCTCCTCACCCAAACCTTCGTCTTCGCGGCCGTCGGCGGCGCGCTCATGTTCTTCAGCCGGCTCGAACTCGTCCCCTTCGCCATGGGCATGGGATTCATCACTTATGGCGTGGCCGTAGCCCTTTTCACCTTGCTTTCCCTCTGGCGCCTCCGCCGGACCTACAGTTAGGATTGGCTGTTATGTATTCGCCAACTCGTGACGAATTCCTTCAACTGGCGCAGCGCGGGAATCTCATTCCTGTCACGCTCCGGTTGCTCGCCGATTTCGAAACACCCCTCTCCGCCTACAAAAAAATCCGCGGCCAATCCGAAGCCTTCCTCTTCGAATCAGTCGAAGGAGGCGAACATCTCGGCCGCTACTCTTTCGTCGGCTGTAATCCTCGCGGCTTGATCCGCCAAACTGGCGCCCGCGTCGATTACATCGAGCACGGCGCCATCCTTCAGACATTCACCATCACACGTGATCGGACCGCCGCCGGCCCCCATTCTGTCCGCGACGGCCTCGAAGTCGTCGAGAAAATCATGCAGCGCTACCAACCGGTGCCCCTGCCGTTTCTGCCTCGATTCACCGGCGGCGCCGTTGGATTCATCGGTTACGAATTCATTCATGATGTTGAACCGGTCGTGCCGCGCCCGCCGCAGGATGAACTCCGCACGCCAACCCTTTATTTTCTGATCAGCGGCGAATTGATCATCTTCGATCGCGTCGCTCAAACCCTCACCATTTTGGTGAATGCATTTCTCGAAGAATCTGAATCGCCCGCGGCGGCTTACGACAAAGCCGTGGCCGAGATCGAGCGATTGGTCGAGTGGCTCAAAAAACCGAGCCAACACGTGCCGGTGACGCTCCCGCAGGAGGTGCCGCAAATCCCGTTTGAATCGAACGTTCCGAAAGACCGCTTTCTGGCCAATGTCCTCAAAGCCAAAGAATACATCGTCCAAGGCGACATCATTCAAGTGGTCGGATCGCAACGATTCTCCACGCCGGTTACCGCTTCGCCGCTCGATATTTACCGCGCCGCGCGTTCCATCAATCCTTCGCCTTACATGTTCCTGCTCGAACTCGACGGATTTTCGCTCGTTGGCGCTTCGCCGGAAATTCATGTGCGTTGCGAGGATCGCCAGGTCGAAATCCGCCCCATCGCCGGCACTCGTCCGCGCGGCAAAACTCCGGAACAGGATGCCGCCAACGAACGGGAGTTGCTGGCCGATCCCAAAGAACGCGCCGAACATGTCATGCTCGTCGATCTCGCCCGCAATGACCTCGGACGGGTCTGCGATTTCGGTTCCGTGCAGGTCAAAGATTTGATGGTCATCGAGCGGTACAGCCACGTCATGCACATCGTGTCACAGGTGGAAGGCCAGTTGTGCAAAGACCGCACTCCTTACGACCTCATGCGCGCGACGTTTCCCGCCGGGACGCTTTCAGGCGCGCCGAAAGTGCGGGCCATGCAGATCATTTCGGAATTGGAACAGACCACGCGCGGGCCGTATGGCGGGTGCGTTGGTTACTTTTCCTTCAATGGCAATCTCGATTGTTGCATCACCATCCGGACGGCGCTGCTGAAGGATGGCAAAGCTTACGTGCAAGCCGGCGGCGGATGGGTGAACGATTCCATACCGGAAGCCGAGTTTCAGGAAACCGTCAACAAATCCAAGGCAATGCTCAAAGCGGTGGCATTGGCGGAAAGTTTCCTGCGCCAGAAATCGCCGTAACGGATCTTCGAAACGCGAAACGCGCACGTGGAATCGAACTGTCAAATGCCTCGTTGGACCGATCCATCAAGGCTGTGGCGGAAAGTTACTCTCCGGGCTTCGCCTTCAATTCATACGTGGTGAGTTCCAATTCGTGGCCATCAGGATCGCGGAAATAAATCGAGTGCGCGATTCCGTGATCCTCGAATTCGAAAGGGATCCCGCGGCTCCGCAATTCGATTTGCGCTTTTTCGAAATTGTCCCGGCTGACGCGAAAGGCGAGATGACGAAAACCGATCTTGCCTTTGGAAGGCAACGGCTCGTTGTCCGCGGCTGCAAACAAAGCGAGCCAGGTCGAACCGGCCCCGAGCGCGACCGGCATTGGCCAATGCTCCGCGAAACGTCTCTCCAGTCCGAGCACCTCCTGGTACCAGGCTGTCGAACGCGCCACGTCGCGCACGTTCAGGGCGATGTGATCGATCTGCTCCAACCGAAATTTCATGGTGCGATTTTGAGGAAGTTGTCGCCATTGCCCGGCCCAATCGCAAGTTCTCTTTTGGCGAAAACTCCGTTGCGCCCATCGGTTCATGAGAGGTAAAAACCGATGGCTCGATCATGAACGCTCAACTCGAACAGAAGGTCGTACTCGTCACCGGCGCGGCGGGCGGCATCGGCAGCAGCCTCGCTCGAAAATTTGCCGCCGAAGGCGCGCGGCTGATCCTGCATTATCATTCTCGCCAGGCCGAAGCGGAACAACTCAGCGCCGAACTCGCCCACACTGGCGCGGTCGCCATCCAGGCTGATTTGTCTCAGGAGTCCCAAGTGATCGAGCTTTTCTCGCGCGCAAGATCGGCGTTTGGCCGCATCGACACTCTCGTGGCCAATGCCGCCATCTGGGTTGAAGGAGAGGTGCCGTTGCATGAAATGTCCCTGGCGCAATGGAACCGCACTTTGGCCGTGGACCTCACGGCCGTGTTTATTTGCTGCCGCGAATTCATGAAACTGGTCCGCGAACAACGGCGCGGCAACGTGGTGCTCATCAGTTCCACAGCCGGTGTGTTTGGCGAAGCCGGCCACGCCGATTACGCCAGCGCCAAATCCGCGCTCGCTTATGGTTTCACGCGCACCTTGAAAAATGAAATCAGCCGGATCGCACCGCACACCACCGATTACTGCGGCGGCCGCATCAATTGCATTTGCCCGGGATGGACGATTACTCCCCGCACACAACCGCGCCTGGCCAATCGCGAGGTCATCCGCAAGGTCACCACCACCATGGCATTGCCGCAAATCGCCCGCCCCGATGATGTCGCGCACATGGCGGTGTTTCTCGCCTCCGATACTCTGGCGCGGCATATCACCGGTCAAACCATCGTCATCGCCGGCGGGATGGAAGGCCGTGTGTTGTGGCAGGCCGATGAAATCGATCCCGACACGGTGTGAGTGTGACAACGGCATGACTTCGCTTCCCGAATATTACAGCCGCCGCGCGCCCGAATATGAGCAGATGTGGTATCGCGATGAGCCAGCCCGCCAGGCTGAGCAAAAGGCTTTGCGCGACGCCATGGTCGATTGGCTGCGTCACCGGCGCGTGCTCGAAGTTGCTTGCGGCACCGGTTACTGGACGCAATTCCTCGTCGGATCCGCCGAACATGTCGTCGCTGTGGACGCTTCTGAAACCATGCTTGCGCTCGCGCGTGCGAAGAAACTGCCGGCGGAATTTGTCGATTGGCAAACTGGCGATGCCTACGCTTTGCGCCATGGGCCGCAAAACTTCACCGGCGGTCTGGCGAATTTCTGGTTTTCCCATGTGCCTAAATCGCGCGTGTCGGAATTCCTCGATGCCTTTCATGCGCGACTCGAACCCAAAAGTCATGTGTTTCTGGCTGACAATGTTTTCGTGCCGGGCGTCGGCGGGGAATTGATCGTTCGCCCGGATTGCGAAGACACTTTCAAACTGCGGCAGCTCGCGGACGGATCGCGTCACGAAGTGCTGAAGAACTATTACGATCACGCGGCGTTGCAGGCGATTTTTTCACCGCACGCCTCCGCATTGGCGATCGAGATCGGCACTTCATTTTGGTGGGTCAGATACATTCTGAACTCGAATTCACCCGCGACTACTTCCTCCTGAAGTCGGATCGCGAGTCTGCGACTCGCGGCGGTTTCGGCTCTTCAGCATGTGTTCGAAATACCTTGAAACGTTAGCCTTCGGCCACGTGCTGCGGCTCATAGAGCCGCGCTCCGGGACGCGGTTCTATGACGCGCTTCAACTCTTCCAGCTTCAACCCCTCAATTGCGCCGCGCGGGTGCGGGGAGCGGCAATGTCTCGTTGGTTGTGGAACCGGACGGCTCATACAATCCTGGCCCCAATTTTTCGAGCGGATCGGATTTCAGGTAATTCCGCCAGGCGCGATAGCCGATGATAAAACCGGCGGCGAGCACAAGAAGCACGAGAGCGGCGATCCAGAATTTCCAATGAATTTTCGCCAGTTGCAGAACGAGCAGATCGAGGAGGCCAGGTTTTTTGCCGGAGAGATTGGAGGATTCTTGAAATTTTCGTGTTTGCGCGAGTTCACCTTCGAGATCGCGCAGCACCGCCTTCACATCCAGCTTGAGCATGCCCGCGTAAGTGCGGATGAATCCGCGAATATAAACCGGCGCGGCAAACACTTCGTAATGACCTTCCTCGAGTGCGCGGATGTGATCGGTGCGGATATTGGTTACCTCAGCCACCTGATGAATCGAGAGGTTTTGTTTCTCGCGGGCGTGGCGCAATTGTTCGGCAACACTGGGCATGTCGCCCTTTACCTAGCGGTTTCACCGGGGCTTTGGCAATGATGGAAACGGCCCATCAGCCAATGCGGCGGATGCCGCGTAAATCAAACTCGACTTGTAGCCATATCGCATACGCGCCAATGGCACCTGGCAGGTCGGCGCTCGACAGGACATGTAGGTTTGCGGCCGATTTTTTTCTTGCCACCGCCTCCGGAAATCGATAGCTCCCTCGCATCCACATGACATCCCGGCGTTGCCTCCGTGCCTTCTTGATAATTTGCGCATCCTTTTGCTGGCTGGCTTGCTCCATCCCAGGTCAAACTCCTGGCACGATCGATCCCGATTTTCTTCCTGAAGTTGTGTCGATCAGGCATATCTCACTCCAATCGGATGGGAAGATGATCCTGGTGGGAGGTTTTCAAAGTGTGGC